>NZ_JBIVUT010000010.1:0-282340 GCF_044757365.1 Streptomyces sp. NPDC091289 | reverse complement strand
GGCCCTCCGGGCGCTTCCCTTCGTTCTTGCGTTTCCGACTCTATCAGACTCTTTCGTGTCCGATTCCCGGTCGAAGCGGGTCAAGCGGTCCTGCTTTTTTCGCTTTCCAGGTTCTTCGCTTTCGCGTTTCCCCTTTCCGGCGAGTCCGACTCTATCAGATCCTTTCGGGCCTGATTCCCAGTCAGCGGGGCTTGTCTTCCCGGCTGTTGGGCCGTTCCGACGAGTGAGACTTTAGCGGAATCCTGCCCCCCGACGCTAATCGGGGTGCGTTCCTTCGAACGCGGATTCCTCATTTCGCGCAGGCACACGAAAAGGCATGCGACACGAGGTCGCGCGTCCTGTCGTGGTTACTGCGGAATGGCTGTCCGGGGACCGACCGGGGTCGGCGCTCACGTCGGACAACTCGGAGCACACTACGGATGTGTCCGGGGTGTGTCAACCCCCGGCCGGTGGTGCCGGTGGCCGGGGGCGGGCGGTGGGTCCGAGCCGGGTGTCAGCCGTTGCCGGAGGCCAGTTCGCGGCTGCGGTCGCGGGCCGCTTCCAGGGCGGCGATGAGGGCCGCGCGCACTCCGTGGTTCTCCAGTTCGCGGATGGCGCTGATCGTGGTGCCGGCGGGGCTGGTGACGGCCTCGCGGAGCTTGACCGGGTGCTCGCCGCTGTCCCGCAGCATGACGGCCGCGCCGATCGCGGCCTGGACGATGAGGTCGTGGGCCTGGGCGCGGGGCAGGCCGAGCAGGATGCCCGCGTCGGTCATGGCCTCGACCAGGAAGTAGAAGTAGGCGGGTCCTGAGCCGGAGAGGGCGGTCGCCGCGTCCTGCTGGGACTCCGGGACGCGCAGGGTCTTGCCGACGCCGCCGAAGATCTCCTCGGCGGTGGCGAGGTGCGCGCCGGTGGCGTGACTGCCGGCCGAGATGACGGACATGCCCTCGTCGACGAGGACCGGGGTGTTGGGCATGACCCGGACGACCGGGGTCTCCGGGGTGAGCCGGTCCTCGATGAACGCGGTGGTGATGCCGGCCGCTGCGCTGATGACCAGGCGGTCGGCGGTGACGTGCGGGGCGAGTTCGTCCAGGAGCTTGCCCATGTCCTGCGGCTTGACCGCGAGGATGAGGATGTCGGCGTTCTTGGCCGCCTCCGCGTTGGTGACGGACTCGACCCCGTACCGCGTGTGCAGTTCCTGGGCCCGGTCGCCGCGGCGCGTGGTCACCAGGAGGTCGGCCGGTCGCCAGCCCGCCCGGATCATCCCGCTGAGCAGGGCCTCGCCGATCTTGCCGGTGCCGAGGACTGCGACTGTCTGGGTCATGCGTTCACCCTCCGGGCGGTGCTGGGCTGTGCTCTCCCCGTCATCCTCGCATCGGGGTTCTCACGGCGTACGGCGGCGGAGGGTGATCGCGCCGAGGCAGAGGACCAGGAGCGCGCTTCCCGCGACCACGGCGATGTCGCGGACGAAGTCGCCGGTCAGGTCGGGGTGGTGGAGGACCTGGTTCATGCCGTCGACGGCGTACGACATGGGCAGGACGTTCGAGATCGCCTCCAGGACGGGGTGCATCGCCTCGCGCGGGGTGAACAGGCCGCAGAGCAGGAGCTGGGGGAAGATCACCGCCGGCATGAACTGGACCGCCTGGAACTCGGACGCGGCGAACGCGGAGACGAACAGGCCGAGCGCGGTGCCGAGCAGGGCGTCGAGCAGGGCGACCAGGAGCAGCAGCCAGGGCGATCCCACGACGTCCAGGCCCAGCAGCCAGATGGAGACGGCCGTCGCGAGCGCCGACTGGAGAACCGCGACCGCGCCGAACGCCAGGGCGTAGCCCGCGATCAGGTCGCCCTTGCCGAGCGGGAGGGCGAGGAGGCGTTCGAGGGTGCCCGAGGTGCGTTCGCGCAGGGTGGCGATCGAGGTCACCAGGAACATCGTGATCAGCGGGAAGATGCCGAGGAGGGAGGCCCCGATGGAGTCGAAGGTGTCGGGGCTGCCGTCGAAGACGTAACGGAGCAGCGTGATCAGCAGGACCGGGACGACCACGAGGAGCGCGATCGTGCGGGGGTCGTGGGCCAGCTGGCGCAGCACGCGGCCCGCGGTGGCGGTCGTGCGGGACGGGGTGAGCGGGCGGGCCGGGGCGGCTCCGCTCGTGGGGCGGGCCGGGGTGGTGGGAGCGGTGGCCGTCATCGGGACGCCTCCTCGGTGATGGGCGCGGCTTCGTCGACCAGGTGGAGGAAGGCCTCCTCGACCGTGGCCGTGCCGGTGCGGTGGCGCAGGGCGTCGGGGGTGTCCTCGGCGAGGATGCGGCCGTCCCGCATCAGGAGGAGGCGGTGGCAGCGTTCGGCCTCGTCCATGACGTGGGAGGAGATGAGGAGGGCGGCGCCCCGGTCGGCGGCCAGGCGGTGGAAGAGGTCCCAGAGGTCCCGGCGGAGTACGGGGTCGAGCCCGACGGTCGGTTCGTCCAGCACCAGCAGGTCCGGGGTGCCGAGGAGGGCGACGGCCAGCGAGACGCGGCTGCGCTGGCCGCCGGAGAGCGCGCCCGCGAGGGCGTCGGCATGGGTGGTCAGGTCGACGTCTCCGATGGCGCGGGTGACGGTGTCGCGGCGGGCGGCCCGGTGGGCGCGGCCGGGGTGCAGGACGGCGGCGAAGTAGTCGAGGTTCTGCCGGACGGTGAGGTCGGTGTAGACGGAGGGCGCCTGGGTGACGTAGCCGATGCGGGGGCGCAGGGCCGGGTCGCCTGCGGGGTGGCCCAGGACGTCGAGGGTGCCGGTGACCTTGGCCTGGGTGCCGACCACCGCCCGCATGAGGGTGGTCTTGCCGCAGCCGGAGGGGCCGAGGAGGCCGGTGATGCTGCCGGGGCGGACGGTGAAGTCGAGGGCGCGCAGGACGGTGCGGGTGCCTCGGACGACGGTGAGGCCTCGGGCCTCGATCGCCGGGGGCGGGGATGGGGATGGGTTCTGGGGCGGGGGTGTGTTCGGGGGGCTTGGGGGGTCGGTCGGGGCCGGCCCGGGTTCGTAATTCATCATGTGATGAATTCTTCGCCCGATGGTGCCGCTCGTCAAGAGGGCGCACAGACGACTCAGCCCGCCGACACGGTCGGCGGGCTGAGTCGTCTGTGGAGCGTGGGGCGGGCTGGTCCGAACGGCAGGCCCTAGGTGCGCTTGGGGCGCTTGCGGCCGGATGCCTTGCGGGACGCCGGGTTGCCGGTGCGGGTCGAGCGGCGCTTCTCGAACTGGACGCGGGCCTTCTCGTACTCGGCGCGGCGCAGCTTCTCGCCCGGGGCCTCGGTGAGCGAGCGGACGAAGTAGGCGAGGAGCGAGCCGATGAAACCGATCGACTTCAGTCCGCGCAGGTTGTCCTCGCGGGCCGGGTCCTTCGGGCGGGCGCCGAAGCCCTCCCAGGTCTTGCGGAACGCGATGGCGCTGCAGATGGAGAACATCGCGATCACCAGCACCCCGACGAGGCTGTCGACCTCCGCGATCTCCAGGCCCTGGTAGGCGAAGCGCAGGAGGAAGCAGGCGGCCACGGCGGCGGCCAGCGAGCCGACGGCGACGCCGGCGCGGCGGAGCCCGTAGCCGCCGTCGTGGTCGACCCACGTCGTGCCGAAGAAGCGGATGGGCTCGGGCTGCGGGCCCGGGACTGCGGGCGGGGTGCCGGGGGCTGCGCTGTTCTCGCTCACGGGGTCGATTATCCCCCGTTGCCCCCGGCGCCCGGGCGGAGCCGTCAGTCGCAGCGCGGTGCGATGTAGCCGTCACGCCCCGTGTAGACGTACGCGTCGGAGACGAACTGGCCGTTGGCGATGTTGTCCCAGATGTTCGACGTGCCGTACGGGCCGGTGACCCGCTCCCCCGGCTTCTGGCAGTAGATCGGGATCTTCTGCCCGTACGGCATGGTCCTGACGATGCGGTAACTGGTGCCCGGTCCGGTGCGGACATTGACCCGGTAGCCCGGGGCGATCGGGTAGCGGGTGCCGGTCGCGGTGGTCTCCACCGTCAGCTCCGCCTCCGCCGTGGCCGTCGCCCCTTCCGTCTCGGCCGCCGCGGCCGCCTCGTTCTGGGTGGGCTCTGCGGTCTGCTCTTCAACGCCCATGTGGGCCTCCCCCGTTGAGAAACGCGTACGCGATGCGCGCACGACGCGCAGGCTAGCAAGCCCCGTGCCTGTCGTACGCACCATCGACTAGGCTCCGTGCGTCGCATGCGCACGAACACACGGGGGTGGGCGATGCCGCCGCTGCGAGGGACCGGAGCGCATCCGGAAGCGGAGTTTCCGCAGTACGCCGGCTCCTACCGTCTTGAGGCCCCTCTCGGCTCGGGCGGCATGGGGGTCGTGCATCTGGCGCGCTCCGCCTCGGGGATGCAGCTCGCGGTGAAGGTCGTGCACGCGCCGTACGCGGCGGATCCCGACTTCAGGGCACGGTTCCGGCAGGAAGTGGCGGCCGCGCGGCGGGTCAGCGGGGCGTTCACCGCGCCCGTCGTCGACGCCGATCCGGAGGCCGGGCGGCCCTGGATGGCCACCCTCTACATTCCCGGGCCCACGCTCGCCGAGCAGGTGAAGCGGAACGGCCCGATGGCCCCGGCCGAGCTGCGCAGGCTGACCGCGGGGCTGGCCGAGGCGCTGCGGGACATCCATCGGGCGGGCGTCATCCACCGCGATCTGAAGCCGAGCAACGTGCTGCTGACCGACGGGGGCCCCAAGGTCATCGACTTCGGGATCTCCCGGCCGTACGACAGTGATCTGCGCACCGAGACGGGCAAGCTGATCGGCTCGCCGCCCTACATGGCTCCCGAGCAGTTCCAGCGGCCGCGTGAGGTCGGGCCGCCCGCCGACGTGTTCGCGCTGGGCGCCGTGATCGTCCACGCGGCGACCGGCCGGGGGCCCTTCGACTCGGACAGCCCGTACATCGTGGCGTACCAGGTGGTGCACGACCAGCCGGATCTGAGCGGGGTGCCGGAGGAGCTGGCCCCGCTGGTCGGCCGGTGCCTGGCGAAGGATCCGGGCGACCGGCCCACTCCGGGCGAGGTGATGGAGGCGCTGCTGCCGCCGTCGTACGAGGCCGACGCGTTCATACCGGCGCAGCGGCGGCGGACGCCGGTCGCGGCGGCGGTGCCTTCGGCGGAGGAGCGGGACGGTTCGGAGGAGGACACCCATGTGCGCGCCGCGCCCCCGGTCCGGCGTCGGCGGCTGCCGCGCGCCCGGATGGTCGTGGCGGCGGCGCTGCTCCTGCTGGTGGCGGGGGCGGGCGCGGGCGCGTACGCCGTGTGGGGCGGCGGCAGCGAAGCGGGGGTGGGCCGTCCGGAGCCGGAACGCGCGGGAGGGGAGGGCGGGGAGAGCAGAGGTGTCTCGGCCGTCACTCCGTGGCGTACCGAGCTGCGGACGTCCGGCCGTGCCACGCCCGTCTGCTCCACCGCCGGGTCGAGGGGCGCGCTGTACTGCTCGGTGGCCGGGACCGGCACGGCCAGGATCGACCCGGCGGACGGGCGCGTGGTGTGGTCGGCCCGGTCGTCCTCGACGCGGGCGGCCCACGTCCCGATCGTCTCGGGCGGGGTCGTGCTGGCCGGTGGGCCGGACGGAAAGCTGCGCGCGTTCGACCCGGTGAAGGGCACCGCCGTCCGGGACACCGCGCTGTCCGCGAGCCCCGGTGGCACGTTCCCTGCGGGCGACACCCTGCTGGCCGTCACGGACGACGGCACGGTGACGGCGCTGGACGGCGCGAGCGGTGCGGCCCGCTGGAAGGGCCCGCTGGCCCAGCACACGCGGCCGGACTTCGCCCTGTACGACGGGGCGTCCGGGCTCGCCTACGCCTTCGAGCACGCGTCCTCCGGCGGGTCGACCCTCGTCACGGCGGTGGACGCCGTGAGCGGCCGGGCGTCCTGGCAGCGGCGGCTGGACGGGGTGCTCACCCCGGTCGGCACGGCCGGCGCCGGGGAGCTGGTGCTGACGGCGATGGACGAGAACTCGGACACCGCCGCGCTCGTCCGGTACGCCCCCGGGAGCGGGGCGTCCGCCCGGGTCACGTTGCCCTTCACGCTGGACGGGCCGCAGGTGGTGATGGCCGGGGACGTCGCGTATCTGCTGGCGCGGGGCGGGTCGCTGCTCGCCGTCGACACCGCGGCGGACGGGGCGAAGGCGGACCTGTGGCGGCTGGAGACGGGGGTCGGGCGGGCTTCCGCTCCGGTGCTCGGGGAGGGCGGGCACCTGTACTTCTCCGCGGCGGACGGGCGGTTGCTGGCCGTCGACACGGTCCGGGGTGCGCTGGTGGGGCAGACGCGGGCGCGGCTGAGCGGGGGGAAGTTGGCGTACGCGTCCGACCTGCCCGCCCCGGTGACTGCGGGGCGGACGGTCGTGGGGACGGCGCCGGACGGGTCGGTGTTCGCGGTGGACGGGGCGGATCCGGGGGCGTGGTGAGGGGCGGGGTGCCCTCGGGGTTCCCCGGGGCTCCGCCCCGGACCCCGCTCCTCAAACGCCGGAGGGGCTGAAAGGCAGACGCCCGCAGGGGCTGAAATGCGGCTGGAAAGCCCCGGCGTCAGCCCAGCTTCGTGACGTCCCTGACCGCGCCGCGGTCCGCGCTCGTCGCCATCGCCGCGTAGGCGCGCAGCGCGGCCGACACCTTGCGGTCGCGGTTCTTCGGCGCGTACACGCCGTTCAGCGCCTCGCGGCGGGTGGCCAGTTCGGCGTCGTCGACGAGCAGCTCGATGGAGCGGTTCGGGATGTCGATGCGGATCCGGTCGCCGTTCTCGACGAGCGCGATGGTGCCGCCGGAGGCCGCCTCGGGCGAGGCGTGGCCGATGGAGAGGCCCGACGTACCGCCGGAGAAGCGGCCGTCGGTGACCAGCGCGCAGACCTTGCCGAGGCCCCGGCCCTTGAGGAAGGACGTGGGGTAGAGCATCTCCTGCATGCCGGGGCCGCCGCGCGGGCCCTCGTAGCGGATGACGACGACGTCGCCCGGCTCGATCTCCTTGCGGAGGATCTTGTCGACGGCCTCGTCCTGCGACTCGCAGACGACGGCCGGGCCCTCGAAGGTCCAGATCGACTCGTCGACGCCGGCCGTCTTCACGACACAGCCGTCCACGGCGAGGTTGCCCTTGAGGACGGCGAGGCCGCCGTCCTTGGAGTACGCGTGCTCGACGTCGCGGATGCAGCCGCCAGCCGCGTCCAGGTCGAGGGTGTCCCACCGCTCGGACTGCGAGAAGGCGGTCGCGGAGCGGACGCAGCCGGGGGCGGCGTGCCACAGCTCGATGGCCTCGGGGGACGGGGAGCCGCCGCGCACGTCCCAGTTCTTCAGCCACTCGGCGAGGGTGTCGGAGTGCACCGAGTGCACGTCCTCGTTGAGCAGACCGCCGCGGTGGAGCTCGCCGAGGAGGGCGGGGATGCCGCCGGCCCGGTGGACGTCCTCCATGTAGTACGTGCCGCCGGGGGCGACGTTGGGGGCGACCTTGGAGAGGCACGGGACCCGGCGGGAGACCTCGTTGATGTCGTCGAGGTTGTACGCCAGCTCCGCTTCCTCGGCGGCGGCCAGCAGGTGCAGGATCGTGTTGGTCGAGCCGCCCATGGCGATGTCCAGCGCCATGGCGTTGTCGAACGCGGCGCGGGTGCCGATGGCGCGCGGCAGGACCGTCTCGTCGTCCTGCTCGTAGTAGCGCTTGGTGATCTCGACGACCGTGCGGCCGGCGTCCTCGTACAGCGCCTTGCGGGCGGTGTGGGTGGCGAGGACCGAGCCGTTGCCGGGGAGGGAGAGGCCGAGGACCTCGGTCAGGCAGTTCATCGAGTTGGCGGTGAACATGCCGGAACAGCTGCCGCAGGTGGGGCAGGCGTTCTCCTCGATACGGAGGATGTCCTCGTCGGAGATGGACTCGTCGACCGCGTCGCTGATCGCGTTGACCAGGTCGAGTTTTCGCACGGTCCCGTCGACGAGGGTGGCCTTGCCGGCCTCCATCGGGCCGCCGGAGACGAAGACGGTCGGGATGTTGAGGCGCATCGCGGCCATCAGCATGCCGGGGGTGATCTTGTCGCAGTTGGAGATGCAGATCAGCGCGTCCGCGCAGTGCGCCTCGACCATGTACTCCACGGAGTCGGCGATCAGGTCGCGCGAGGGCAGGCTGTAGAGCATGCCGCCGTGGCCCATCGCGATGCCGTCGTCCACGGCGATGGTGTTGAACTCGCGGGGGACCGCGCCCGCCGCCAGGATCGCCTCGGAGACGATGCGGCCGACCGGGGCGAGGTGGGTGTGGCCGGGGACGAACTCGGTGAACGAGTTGGCCACCGCGATGATCGGCTTGCCGATGTCCGCGCTCGCTACGCCCGAGGCGCGCATAAGGGCGCGCGCGCCCGCCATGTTGCGTCCGTGGGTGACCGTGCGGGACCTCAGCTGCGGCATCGTCGCTCGCTCCTTCGGCAGGGGGACTGCCTCCGACAGATAAAGAAAAGACTGTCTTCGAGCGTACGCCCCGGATCCAAGATCTGGACAGGCTGTCCGGAATGCGGGATGCGGTGGTCGCTCCGTGGGCATGCGCCCTGTGCATCGCGGTGCGCCGTCAGCTCTCCGTCAAGTATCTCTGGAGCGTCGGGGCCACCATCGCGACGATGTCCTCCGGGTCGGCCGACGCGAGCGGCTCGGCGCGGATCACGTACCGGAGCATCGCGATGCCGATCATGTGCGAGGCGGCGAGCTCCGCGCGGAACGTCGCGTCGGGGACGTCGAGGTCGGCCGCGATCCGCTCCAGCAGCCGCCGCAGGACGAAGCCGCGCAGCACCTTCGCCGCCGCCTCGTGGGTGAGCGCCGAGCGCAGGATCGCCAGGAGCGGGGCGCGGGTGGCCGGGTTCTCCCACACGGAGAGGAAGTAGCGGGCCAGCCGCTCCCCCAGGCCCTCCGGGGGGCCGCCGAGGATGGTGGGGACGACGAGGGCCGGTTCGAAGGAGAGCTCGACGGCGGCCGCGAAGACCTCGTCCTTCGTACCGAAGTAGTGGTGGACGAGGGCCGCGTCGACCCCGGCGGCCTTGCCGATGCCCCGGACCGACGTCTTGTCGTAGCCGCGCTCGGCGAACTCCGTACGGGCCGCCTCCAGGATGCGCGTACGGGCGTCGGGGCCCTCGGCGGCGGCCTGGCGGGAGGGGCGGCCCCGCCGCCGGGGTGCGGGTGCGTCCTCGGTCACGGGCGGCGGATCTCGGAGGCCGGGTCGGGGGCGGCGGACGCGGAGGCCGGGTCGGCGGCGGACGCGGAGGCGGAGGCCAGGTGGAGGCGGGTGAAGGCCAGCGCCTCCGCGAGGTCGGCCTCGCGTTCGGCGGAGGACATCGCGCGGCGGGTGTTGACCTCGATGACGACATGGCCGTCGAAGCCCGTACGGGCCAGGCGCTCCAGCAGCTCCGCGCACGGCTGGTCGCCCCGGCCGGGCACCAGGTGCTCGTCCTTGGCGGAGCCCTTGCCGTCGGCGAGGTGGACGTGCGCGAGCCGGTCGCCCATCCGGTCCACCATGGCGAGCGCCTCGGTGCGGGCGGTCGCGGTGTGCGAGAGGTCGACCGTGAAGTGCCGGTAGTCGTCGTTGGTGACGTCCCAGTCGGGGGCGTACGCGAGCATCTCGCGGTCCCGGTAGCGCCAGGGGTACATGTTCTCGACGGCGAACCGGACGTCCGTCTCGTCCGCCATCCGCCAGATCCCGGTCACGAAGTCCTTGGCGTAGTTGCGCTGCCACCGGAACGGCGGGTGCACCACGACGGCCGACGCCCCGAGCTTCTCGGCCGCCGCCTTCGCGCGCTGGAGCTTGACCCACGGGTCGGTGGACCAGACCCGCTGGGTGATCAGGAGGCAGGGGGCGTGCACCGCGAGGATCGGCACCCGGTGGTAGTCGGAGAGCCGGCGCAGGGCCTCGATGTCCTGGCTGACGGGGTCGGTCCAGACCATGACCTCGACGCCGTCGTACCCCAGGCGCGCGGCGATCTCGAAGGCCGTCGCGGTGGACTCGGGGTAGACCGAGGCCGTTGACAGGGCGACCTTCGCATCGGGGATGCGCACCACTGGTTCTGCCACCTGGACAGCGTACGGGCAGTGGCGCGCCGCGCCGAGGGACCCCGGCGGAAAGTGATCAGGGCCATGGGCCCCGGAGACATGTCACCCCGGCAGCGCGGCCCGTTCCGCCGGGAGGTGGTCCAGGCGGCGCAGGATGACGCCCTCGCGCAGGGCCCACGGACAGATCTCCAGCTCCTCGACGCCGAACAGATCCATCGCACCCTCGGCCACCAGCGCTCCGGCGAGCAGCTGGGCGGCCCGTCCCTCGGAGACTCCGGGGAGCCGGCCGCGCTCCTCGATCGTCATCGCCGCCAGCTTGGGCACCCAGTCCTCCAGCGCCTTGCGGCTCAGCGAGCGCTGGACGTACAGGCCCTCGGTGGAGCGGGCGGCTCCGGCGATCCTGGCGAGCTGCTTGAAGGTCTTGGAGGTGGCGACGACGTGGTCGGGGCGGCCGGAGCGGCTGAACTCGCCGACCGTCCGCGCGATGCTGGCCCGTACATGCCGACGCAACGCCCTGACCTGCTCCGGGTCGGCGGGGTCGTCCGGCAGCCAGGCGCCGGTGAGGCGGCCCGCGCCGAGCGGGAGGGAGACGGCGGTGTCCGGTTCCTCGTCGATGCCGAAGGCGATCTCCAGGGAGCCGCCGCCGATGTCGAGGACGAGGAGCTTGCCCGCCGACCAGCCGAACCAGCGGCGGGCGGCCAGGAAGGTCAGCCGGGCCTCCTCCTCGCCGCTGAGGACCGCGAGGTCGACGCCGGTCTCGACCCGTACGCGCTCCAGGACCAGGTCCGCGTTGGTCGCCTCGCGCACCGCGGAGGTGGCGAAGGCGAGCACGTCCTCGCACCCCTTGTCCTCGGCGGCCTGGACCGCGCCGGCGATCGTCGCCACGAGCCGGTCCACGCCGAGCGGGCCGATCGCGCCGCCCTCGTCGAGCAGTTCGGCCAGCCGGAGCTCCGCCTTGTGCGAGTGCGCGGGCAGCGGGCGGGCGCCGGGGTGGGCGTCGACCACCAGCAGATGAACCGTGTTCGATCCCACGTCGAGGACTCCGAGTCTCATACGGGAACGCTACTGCGCCATGGGACTTACGCTGTCCGCGTGCCAAAGACGAAAAAGGCTAAGCAGGACAAAGCCTCGAAGAAGCAGAAGACGAACAGGGAGACATCACAGGCGGAGGGGAGCGGACCGGACCCGTCCGACGAGAAGGGCATCGACTTCGCCCGGGCCTGGGTGGAGTTCCCCGACCCCGGCGACGACGAGCAGGTCTTCCGCTGCGATCTGACCTGGCTGACCTCCCGGTGGACCTGCATCTTCGGCAGCGGTTGCCAGGGCATCCAGCTGGGCCGGGCGGACGACGGCTGCTGCACGCTGGGCGCGCACTTCTCCGACGAGGACGACGAGAAGCGGGTCGCCGAGAACGTGGCGCGGCTGACTCCGGAGCTGTGGCAGTTCCACGACGTCGGTGCGGAGACGGGCTGGGTCGGCGTCGACGAGGACGGCGAACGCCAGACGCGCCGCTGGGAGGGCTCCTGCATCTTCCAGAACCGGCCGGGGTTCCCCGCCGGGGCGGGCTGCTCGCTGCACATCCTGGCGCTGAAGGAGGGCAAGGAGCCTCTGGAGACCAAGCCGGACGTGTGCTGGCAGCTGCCGGTGCGACGGACGTACGACTGGATCGACCGGCCCGACGACACCCGGGTCCTCCAGGTGACGATCGGGGAGTACGACCGCCGGGGCTGGGGCCCGGGCGGTCACGACCTGCACTGGTGGTGCACCTCGGCCACGTCGGCGCACGGGGCCGGTGACCCGGTGTACGTGTCCTACCGCCCGGAGCTGATCGAGCTGATGGGCAAGGAGGGCTACGACCGGCTGGTCGAGCTGTGCGAGGAGCGGCTGTCCTCGCTGCTGCCGATGGCCCCGCACCCGGCGGACCCGCCGCTTCCCGCGCCTTCGAAGAAGCGCTGAGGGGCGGCGGGGGGGGGCGGCGAGGCTTACGGAGACGTACGAGGCGTACGGAGACGTAACGGAGACGTACGGGCGGCCGGGCCCTCAGTCCGTCGGGCCCGGGTCGGACGGTCCCGGGTCGGTCGGGTCCGGGTCCGTGGGGCCCGGGTCGGTCGGGTCGGTGGGGTCCGGTGTCGGGTCGGGCGGGTCCGGTGGGTCGGTCGGGTCCGGCGGGTCCGTGGGGTCGGTCGGGCCGGGGTCGGTGGGCCCGGGGTCCGTGGGGTCGGAGCCCGGGTCGGTCGGGCCGGGGTCGGTCGGGCCGGGGTCCGTGGTGCCCGGGTCCGTGGGGCGGGGCGAGTGCGTGCCGGGGCGGGTGGGGCGCGGGCCGCCCGTCGTCGGGGACGTCACCCCGTGGCCGTCGATGAGCACGGCGGAACCCGAGGGGGTCAGCGAGATCCGGGCTTGCCAGGGCCCGCCCGGCTGCGCGTCCCGGATCACCGAGACCGCGATCGTGGTGGACTGCCCGGCCGCGAGCGTGCCGGACGTACGGCTGAGGCGCAGCCAGGGGGCGTCCGTCGTCGCCGACCAGCTGACCGGCCCCCGGCCGGAGGCGGTCAGCGTGAGCGTCGTGACGGCCCCGGAGGTGCGGGCCGTCACCGTCATCCGGGCGTCGCCCCGCTGTGTGCCGCCGGTGCTGACGACCTCGGCGGTGACATCCGGGACACGGGCTCCGAAGCGGTCGCCGGGGCGGCCGTTGCCGGTGTTCTCGTAGGGGGCGTACGGGTCGCCGCTCATGCCGCCGGCGTCCTCCACCTCGGTGGCGGTGACCGAGGTACCGCCGTGGCCCTCGCCGGTCTGCGGCGCTCCCCGGTAGGCGGCCCACAGGGCGATCACAGGGGCGGCGACCACCGTCGCGACGACCGTGGTCGTCACGACCCGGGCGCGCAGCCGGTCCCGGCGGGCGGCCTGGTCCTTGGGGTCGAGCGGAAACCCGGCCCGGTCGAAGCGCGGGCCGCCGGCGCGGGAGCGCTGGGCCTGGGCCGTCGCGACGTACACGGAGGGGCGGGGTGCCTCGACGACGGGCAGGGCGGCGACCGGGGTCAGGGCCGCTCCGGGCCAGGGGCCCGCGGCGTCCGCCCGCTCGGCGGCGCGGCGGCAGCGGGGGCAGTCGTCGACGTGCCGGACGAGCTCGCGGCGCAGGGCGGCGGAGAGCAGCACCTGGTGGTCGCCGGTGAGCCGGGCGACGGTGGGGCAGTTGCCCGCCTCCACGACGGCGAGGGCGGCGCGGGTGCGCTCCACCTCGCAGGCCGCGGCGGCCAGCAGCTCGCGGGCGGTGGCGGGCTCAAGTCCGAGGACGGCGGCGACGGCGCGCGGGGTGAGCCGGTGGCGTACGGCCAGTTCGAGGGCCTCGCGCTGCTCCGGGGTGGTGCCCGCGGCCTCGGGCCAGGCGAGCGTGGCGAGCTCCCGGCGGCGGGCTTCGGCGGCCGGTGACTCGGCGGGGGCGGGGGCGGTGGCGTCCTCGGGGGTGGCGGGGGCGGCGGCGGGCGAGGCGTGCTCCGGCGTGCGCCGGGCGGAGTGCGCCCCCTTGCCGGTCCCGGGGGCCTTGGCCGTACCGGCCGTACCGGTCTCGGAGGCCTTGGCCGTACGGGGCGGCTTGACCGTCCCGGAGGGCTGGCGGTGGGCCTGGCGGCCGCGCTTGCGCTCGGTGAGGGTGCGCAGACAGGTCCACCGGGCCAGCGCGTACAGCCAGGATTTACGTTCCTCCTCGGCCGTGGGGCCCCGGGCGTCCTGCCGGTCCGCGATCGCCAGGACGGCACCGAGCGCCTCGGTGGCCGCGTCGTGATCGCAGAGCACGGAGAGGCAGTAGGTGAAGAGTCCGTCGAGATACGGCTCGTAACGTGCGGGCGGTCGCTGTGCCGGGGCGTGGGGTGCTCGGCGGTGCGCCCGGTGTGCGCCGGTGGTGTGCGTGGGGGTCTCCAGCCTGCTGCTCGTCACCCGGCGACCGTAGGCAGAGGAGCGCATGCCTCAAGTGCCCCTTGAGCACATTTAATCCTTACGGGTGAATGTATCCCTCGAAAGAGTCGTGAAAGGGGACAGAGATCATGGATTCGGGCGGGAGCGCCCAGGAGCACTCGGGAGTGCTTCCGTGCGCCCTGCGTGCGGACGGACAGCGCGCACCGACGACCGTGCGGGCCGTGCATGCCGACCGTGCGGGCGGCGTTGTCGTACCCCACCTATACGGTGACGCCATGGCTGCCCGTACGAAATCCGCGAAGGACCGGCCGTCCTACCGCTGTACCGAATGCGGCTGGACCACCGCCAAGTGGCTCGGGCGTTGCCCCGAGTGCCAGGCGTGGGGGACGGTCGAGGAGTTCGGCGGCGCGCCCGCCGTGCGCACCACCGCGGCGGGCCGGGTCTCCACGGCGGCCGTGCCGATCGGCCAGGTCGACAGCCGGCAGGCCACCGCCCGGTCGACCGGCGTCGGTGAGCTGGACCGGGTGCTGGGCGGCGGGCTCGTGCCGGGCGCGGTCGTGCTGCTGGCGGGCGAGCCGGGTGTCGGCAAGTCGACGCTGCTGCTGGACGTGGCGGCCAAGGCGGCGAGCGACGACCACCGCACGCTCTATGTGACCGCCGAGGAGTCCGCGAGCCAGGTCCGGATGCGGGCCGACCGGATCAAGGCGATCAACGACCACCTCTATCTCGCGGCGGAGACCGATCTGTCGGCGGTGCTCGGCCATCTGGACGCGGTGAAGCCCTCGCTGCTCGTCCTGGACTCGGTGCAGACGGTCGCCTCGCCCGAGATCGACGGCGCGCCCGGCGGGATGGCGCAGGTCCGGGAGGTCGCCGGGGCGCTGATCCGGGCGTCCAAGGAGCGCGGGATGGCCACGCTGCTCGTCGGCCACGTCACGAAGGACGGCGCGATCGCCGGGCCCCGGCTGCTGGAGCACCTGGTGGACGTGGTGCTCTCCTTCGAGGGCGACCGCCACGCCCGGCTGCGTCTGGTGCGCGGCGTCAAGAATCGTTACGGGGCGACCGACGAGGTCGGCTGCTTCGAGCTGCACGACGAGGGCATCACGGGTCTCGCCGACCCCTCGGGCCTCTTCCTGACCCGCCGCGACGTGGCGGTGCCGGGCACCTGTCTGACGGTGACGCTGGAGGGCAAGCGGCCGCTGGTCGCCGAGGTGCAGGCGCTCACCGTCGACTCGCAGATCCCTTCGCCCCGGCGCACGACCTCCGGTCTGGAGACCTCCCGGGTGTCGATGATGCTCGCGGTTCTGGAGCAGCGCGGCCGGATCACCGCGCTCGGCAAGCGGGACATCTATAGCGCGACGGTGGGCGGCGTGAAGCTCACCGAGCCCGCCGCCGACCTGGCGATCGCGCTCGCGCTGGCCAGTGCGGCCAGCGACACCCCGCTTCCGAAGAACCTGGTCGCGATCGGTGAGGTGGGGCTCGCGGGCGAGGTCAGAAGGGTCACGGGGGTGCAGCGGAGACTGGCCGAGGCGCACCGTCTGGGCTTCACCCATGCCCTGGTCCCGACGGATCCGGGGAAGGTCCCGGCCGGTATGAAGGTCACGGAAGTCGCCGACATGGGCGATGCTCTGCGGGTCCTCCCGCGCCGGTCTCGTCAAGAGGCGCCGCAACCTCGTCAGGAAGACAACGCGCGCCGGTAGACTTTGCCCTGGTCTCGCCCGCCCGTGGACACGGCATGGGGGACGCAAGGGCACCGCAAACCTGTGACCGGAGGAGTGCAGTGGCAGCCAACGACCGGGCGACGACGCCCGGAAAGTCCGGCCAAGGCACCGGTAACGAGGCGCTGATGCGCGCCTCGTTGAGCGCGGTCGCGCCCGGAATGGCCCTGCGGGACGGCCTGGAGCGCATTCTCCGCGGCAATACCGGTGGGCTGATCGTGCTGGGCATGGACAAGACCGTCGAGTCGATGTGTACCGGCGGATTCGTGCTGGACGTGGAGTTCACGGCGACGCGCCTGCGCGAGCTGTGCAAGCTCGACGGGGCGCTGATCCTCGACAAGGACATGACCAAGATCCTGCGGGCCGGTGTGCAGCTGGTCCCGGACGCCTCGATCCACACGGAGGAGACGGGCACCCGGCACCGTACGGCGGACCGGGTCTCCAAGGCGTGCGGCTTCCCCGTCGTCTCGGTCTCCCAGTCGATGCGGCTGATCGCGCTGTACGTGGACGGGGAGCGGCGGGTCCTGGAGGAGTCCTCCGCGATCCTGTCCCGGGCCAATCAGGCGCTCGCCACGCTGGAGCGGTACAAGCTCCGGCTGGACGAGGTGGCGGGCACGCTGTCCGCGCTGGAGATCGAGGACCTGGTCACCGTCCGGGACGTGACGGCGGTGGCACAGCGGCTGGAGATGGTGCGGCGGATCGCCACGGAGATCGCGGAGTACGTGGTCGAGCTCGGCACCGACGGACGGCTCCTCTCACTCCAGCTGGACGAGCTGATCGCGGGCGTGGAGCCGGAGCGGGAGCTGGTGGTCCGGGATTACGTCCCCGAGCCGACGGCGAAACGGTCGCGCACGGTGGCGGAGGCGCTGACCGAGCTGGACGCGCTGAGCCACACGGAGCTGCTGGAGCTGCCGGTGGTGGCGCGGGCGCTGGGCTACAGCGGCTCGCCCGAGACGCTGGACTCGGCGGTCTCCCCGCGGGGCTTCCGGCTGCTGGCGAAGGTGCCGAGGCTGCCGGGGGCGATCATCGAGCGGCTGGTGGAGCACTTCGGGGGTCTGCAGAAGCTGCTGGCCGCGAGTGTGGACGACCTCCAGACGGTGGACGGCGTGGGCGAGGCGCGGGCGCGGAGCGTGCGGGAGGGGCTTTCGCGGTTGGCGGAGTCGTCGATCCTGGAGCGGTACGTCTGAGGCTTGGCGCGGGTCGGGAGGGCGTCCGGGTGGACGCCCTCTTTTGCGTGCCTTGCGCACACGGGCTCGCTCGCGCCCGCCTCAGCCCGTCCTTGAGGACGGAAACCTCGGCCACCACCAGCCCGTCCGGCGTTTGAGGACGGAACCCTGGGCCTGGACAGGCGGTGCCCATAAGGGCTGGCCCGGGCCCGTGAATGCCTCGCCCGCCCACGTCGATGGTTCCGTCCTCAAGCGCCGGACGGGCTGGGATTGCCGGGCTGCCCGGGGCCGTGTGCGCACCGCCCGTCCGCGTGGACGGTTCCGTCCTCAAACGCCGGACGGGCTGGGGTGGGCGCCGGACCGGCTGGGGTGGGCGCCGGACCGGCTGGGGTGGGTGCCGGACCGGCCGGACGTTGCTCAGTCCTTGGACAGGACGAACGAGGCTCGTTGGACCGGTTCGCCGGGGGCCTTCGCCTCCAGGAGGTACGTTCCCGGGCCCGCCTTGCCCGCCGGCGGACTCGCGCAGCCGGGGGCCGACAGCGTGCGGTTCCAGTCCACCGTGTGGATCACCGTCGCGCCCGCCGGGACCTTCAGGAACAGCGGGCCGGCCGCTGCGGGGCAGTCCTTCGAGGACCAGATCGGATCGTCGTCGTCGCCACCGGCCTCGGTGACGGTGAGCACCGCGTTCTTCGGCCCGAAGTCGGCCTTGCACGTGGTCGACGAGGTGTTCTTCGCGATCAGTTCGAACTTCGGCTTGTCGTCGGGGCCGTAACTGACCTTCGTCCGCAGGCTCAACCGCACCGCGTCGGGCTTGCACTCGGGGATCGGGGAGCCGGCCGGGACCTGCTGGCCCGCCGTGCCGCCGCCGCCCGCACCCGAACCGCCCGTGTCCGCACCGGCCGTGTCCCCACCAGCCGTGTCCGCACCGCCTGTTGACGCTCCGTCGGACGCGGAACCGCCGGACGAAGCGCCGTCGTTCGCGCCGCCGGAGGAATCGCCCGTACCGCCGTTCTCGTCCGACTCGTCGCGGCCGCCCGGCTGTTGGCTGATCGCGGGGCCGGAGCTCGACGGCCCGGGGTCGATCGACTTGGCCGGGCCGGAGCCGCCGGACTTGCCGTCGTCCCGGCTCCCCCCGCCGCCTCCTGACGTCACCGCCCAGGCGATCAGCACGGCGAGGAGCGCAACCAGAAGTCCCGCTACCGCCCTTCGACGCCAGTAGATGCTGGAGGGAAGCGGACCGACCGGATTGCGCATAGATCCCACGGTCCGAACTCTACGAGAGATCCGGGCCGACTCCGGCCCCACCCGCCGCTCCGGTCACAAGTTTTGCCGATCATCATCACGGGAACGGGGTCGCGAGCCGGTCACAGGGGACAGAACGGGTGGCGTTGTCACCCCCTGGACCGTCGCACGGGCCGACACCCCCGCGCCCGTGACCGCCGCTCCCTGTTCCGTGCCAGGATCGTCAGTGCCATGACTGCCATGACTTCGACTTCAGCCCAGACGCCCCCCGCCGCCGCCTCCCTCCACACCCCCGTCATCGGGTGGTTCGAGCAGCATGCCCGCGATCTGCCCTGGCGCCGCCCCGAAGCGGGCGCGTGGGGCGTGATGGTCAGCGAGTTCATGCTGCAGCAGACCCCGGTGAGCCGGGTCCTCCCGGTGTACGAACAGTGGCTCGCCCGCTGGCCCCGCCCCGCCGACCTGGCCGCCGAGGCGCCCGGGGAAGCGGTCCGTGCCTGGGGCCGGCTCGGCTACCCGCGCCGCGCCCTGCGCCTGCACGGGGCCGCGCAGGCGATAACGGAACGGCACGGCGGCGATGTGCCGAGCGAGCACGCCCAACTGCTGGCGCTGCCCGGGATCGGCGAGTACACGGCGGCGGCCGTGGCCTCGTTCGCGTACGGACAGCGGCACGCGGTGCTCGACACGAACGTCCGCCGGGTGTTCGCCCGCGCCGCGTCCGGGGTCCAGTACCCGCCGAACGCGACCACGGCCGCCGAGCGCAAGCTCGCGCGGGCGCTGCTGCCCGAGGAGGACGAGCGGGCGGCGCGCTGGGCGGCGGCCACGATGGAGCTGGGCGCGCTCGTGTGCACGGCGCGCAACGAGGACTGCGACCGGTGCCCGATCGCCTCGCGGTGTGCCTGGCGGCTGGCCGGGAAGCCCGCGCATCAGGGGCCGCCGCGCAAGGGGCAGACGTACGCCGGTACCGACCGCCAGGTGCGCGGGCGGCTGCTGGCGGTGTTGCGGGACGCGCTCAATCCCGTACCGCAGGCCGCCCTGGACGCGGTGTGGGAGGAGCCGGTCCAGCGTGCCCGTGCGCTGGACGGGCTGGTGGCGGACGGGCTGGTCGAGCCGTTGGCCGATGGCCGGTACCGCCTTCCGCTGACCTGATTCCCCGCTCCGTCCCCGCTGTTACACAACCGATGGGCAGCCGTGCACCGGCCTACGGCTGCTCCGCACATCGCCGTGACAACGCCTCCGTAGCGTCTTCGACAGCAGGACGGCCGGACCGCGGAACACCCCGCGGCCCGGCGGTACACGGGGATGTTCGGGGACGGAGGCGGTTGTCATGGCGCAGGGCGAGGTGCTCGCGTTCGAGGACTACGTACGCACACGGCAGGAGGCGCTGCTGCGCAGCGCGCGCCGTCTGGTTCCCGACCCCGTCGATGCCCAGGACCTGCTGCAGACCGCCCTGGTGCGCACCTACGGCCGCTGGGACGGCATCGCTGACAAGTCCCTGGCCGACGCCTATCTGCGCCGCGTCATGATCAACACCCGTACGGAGTGGTGGCGGGCGCGCAAGCTCGACGAGGTGCCGACCGAGCAGCTGCCCGACGCGAGCGTCGAGGACGGCAGCGAGCAGCGCGCCGACCGCGCCCTCCTGATGGACATTCTGGGCATTCTGGCTCCCAAGCAGCGCAGCGTCGTCGTACTGCGACACTGGGAGCAGATGAGCACGGAGGAGACGGCCGCGGCGCTCGGCATGTCGGCCGGTACGGTCAAGAGCACGCTGCACCGGGCCCTGGCGCGACTGCGGCAGGAGCTGGAGAGCCGCGAGCTGGACAGCCGCGAGGCGGTCGCCCGGGAGACCGGGGGCCACCGGAGCGCGGCGCCGGTCGCCTCCGCCCGTGTCCCTGCCCAGCGGTCGCCGGTCACGATGGTGCCGGGGGCGAGGGCGCACACACCGGCGCAGCGGAACGGGCGTCACGACGAGCGGGGGATGGAGCGGTGCGCGGCCTGAGCGGCAGCAGCAGCGGCGGAGACACCGCCGGGGACATCGGGGGCGGCTCCGGGGACGGCTCCTTGAGCGGCTCGGACGACGGCGGCGACGCCCCGGGGAGACCGGGCCGGTGCCGGAGCCGGGGCTTCCGGAGCGTTATGGCGGCGAGTGGCACGGCCTTGGCCGGACTCGTCGCCTTCGGGCTGTTCGGCGTCGGCTGCTCCACGGGCGGCACCGGCACCCGGGACGAGGGCCCCGCCGGCAGTCAGCCGGTCGCCCAGATCACCCCGCGGGCCAGCCCTTCCGGCACCACCCCGCCCGTCAGGCGGGTCGACGCCGTGCGGCTCCTCAAGGGCGATCCCCAGGTGGGCGAGCAGGTCAGGGACGGGCTCAAGCCCTGCGCTGGCAAGGCCTATCCGATCGACACCTCGTACGGGTCGATGACCGGCGGCCGGGCCGCCGACGTGGTGGTCAACGTGATGAGCTGCGCCGACTCGGTGGGCGTCGGGACGTATGTGTACCGGGCGGACGGCGACGGCTCGTACAAGAACGTCTTCGCCGCCGAGGTCCCCGCCGTCTACGGAACGATCGACCGGGGCGACCTGGTGGTGACCACCCAGGTCTACGGCTCGAAGGATCCGCTGGCGTACCCGTCCGGTTCGGAGGTGGTCACCTACCGTTGGGCGAGCGACCGCTTCACCGAGCACGACCGGGTGCACAACGACTTCAGCCGTGCCGTCGAGGGCACGGACGGTGATCTGCCCGTGCAGTCGGAGCCGCTGGATCCGGTGGAACCGGTTCCGTCGGACGAGCCGGTGGAGCCGGGCAGGAACTGAACCCGGGCAGGAACGCAGTCGTGCCGGTGAGACGCCGGAACGCCGGTGGAACCGGGCAGGAACGGAAAGCGAGAAGCAGTCCCATGGCCGAGACCCACGTCCTCTTCGTCGAGGACGACGACGTCATCCGCGAGGCCACCCAGCTCGCCCTGGAGCGGGTCGGCTTCACGGTCACCGCGATGCCCGACGGGCTCTCCGGTCTGGAGGCGTTCCGCGCCGACCGGCCGGACATCGCCCTGCTCGACGTGATGGTGCCGGGCCTGGACGGGGTGAGCCTGTGCCGCCGTATCCGGGACGAGTCGACCGTGCCGGTGATCATGCTGTCCGCGCGGGCCGACTCGATCGACGTCGTACTCGGCCTGGAGGCCGGGGCCGACGACTACGTCACCAAGCCCTTCGACGGCGCGGTCCTGGTCGCCCGCATCCGGGCGGTGCTGCGCCGCTTCGGCCACGCGGCCGGGCCGGACGGCCTGGGCCAGGGCGGTGCGGAGGGGGATGCCGAGGGGCTCGGCGGGGTGCTGGTCTTCGGTGATCTGGAGGTCGACACGGACGGCATGGAGGTGCGGCGCGCCGGCGAGCAGGTGGCGCTGACGCCCACCGAGATGCGGCTGCTGCTGGAGTTCTCGTCCGCGCCGGGCACCGTCCTGTCCCGCGACAAGCTCCTGGAGCGGGTCTGGGACTACGGCTGGGGCGGTGACACCCGGGTCGTGGACGTGCACGTCCAGCGGCTGCGGACCAAGATCGGCCAGGACCGGATCGACACGGTCCGCGGCTTCGGCTACAAGCTGCGCGGCTGAGGCGCGGATGAAGCGACGAGTGGGGCGACGGGTGGGGCAACCGGTGACGTGGCCGGTGACGTGGCCGGTGAGGTGCCGATGAAGCGGCTGGCCCTGCGGACCGGTGTCCGCTGGAAGATCAGCATCGCCATCGCGGCGGTCGGCGCGCTCATCGCGGTGGCGCTGAGCCTCGTGGTGCACAACGCCGCCCGCGTCTCGATGATCGAGAACGCCCGCGAGGTGCAGCTGGAACGGCTGCTGGGCGCCCAGCGCTTCTACGAGGCGACGAGCATGCAGAAGGGCGGGCCGAAGTTCGGGGCGAAGCTCAACGACCCGACGATCCCGCCGAGCCTGCGCGACGAGGTCCGCAAGAACCGCCGCGCCACCCATGTGGCGCACGGCTCCGACGGGGTCCCCGAGGTCTGGGCGGCGGTTCCGCTGGCGGGCGGCGACGTGCTCTCGCTGCACACCCGGTTCGCGGACCGCTCCGCCACGATCATGGACGACCTGGACCGGGCCCTGATCATCGGCTCGGTCTCGGTGGTCTTCGGCGGCTGCGCGCTCGGGGTGCTCATCGGCGGCCAGCTCTCGCGCCGGCTGCGCAAGGCGGCGGCCGCGGCGGGCCGGGTCGCCCAGGGGCAGACGGACGTACGGGTCAGGGAGGCCGTCGGCGGGGTCGTCCGCGACGAGACCGACGAGCTGGCGCGGGCGGTCGACGCGCTGACCGACGCGCTGAACGAGCGGATCGAGGCGGAGCGCCGGGTCACCGCGGACATCGCCCATGAGCTGCGTACCCCGGTGACCGGGCTGCTCACGGCGGCCGAGCTGCTGCCGCCGGGCCGCCCCACCGAGCTGGTACGGGACCGGGCCCAGGCGATGCGCACGCTGGTCGAGGACGTCCTGGAGGTGGCCCGCCTGGACAGCGCTTCGGAGCGGGCGGAGCTCCAGGAGCTGCCGCTCGGCGAGTTCGTCAGCCGGCGGATCGGGCTGCTGAACCCCGAGGTGACCGTACGGGTGATCCATGAATCGTGGGTCTCCACCGATCCGCGCCGGCTGGAGCGCATCCTCGGCAATCTGCTCGGGAACGCCGCCAAGCACGGCTCCACCCCGGTGGAGGTCACGGTCGAGGGCCGGGTGGTACGGGTCCGCGACCACGGTCCGGGGTTCCCGGAGGAGCTGCTGCGGGACGGGCCGAGCCGGTTCCGTACGGGCTCCATGGACCGGGCCGGGCACGGACACGGTCTGGGCCTGACGATCGCGGCGGGCCAGGCGAGGGTGCTGGGGGCCCGGCTGACCTTCCGGAACGCGGCGCCCTCGGGTGCGGCGGAGGGCACGGGCGGGGCGATCGCGGTGCTGTGGCTGCCGGAGCACGCGCCGACGGTGACGGGGAGCTTCCCGGTGCTGCGGATGGCGGACCAGCGGCAGCCGTCGGACTGAGCCGCGCGTCCGCCGGGCAGGGGCTCGCCGGGCAGGGCGGCGGAACACCGGGCGCGGGAACGCCGACGGCGACCCCGAGGAGTGAGCCGTGAGGCTGTCCTCGACGTCGCCGTCGGTCGGGTGACCCGGGCGCACGCCCCGGGTACCGGGGTGTAACGGGTCCACTGACACTTTTCGGTTGTGCTGCGGGGGTGTCCGGCGGATCAGGGCCGGACAGACCCTGGGCCCGGCCGGATCAGATGGAGACGTGCACCGAGCGGAGGAACGCGGCCGGGTTCAGCGCCGAGCCGTAGTTCGGGGTGGTGCGGATCTCGAAGTGAAGGTGCGGGCCGCTGGAGTTTCCGGTGTTGCCGGACAGGGCGATCTTCTGGCCCGTCTTCACGGTCTGGCCGATCTTCACGTTGACCTTCGACAGGTGCGCGTACTGCGAGTACTTGCCGTTGGAGTGCTTGATCACGACGGCGTTGCCGTACGCGGGGCCGTCGCCGGCGCCGTTCGGGCCGGCCTTCACGACGGTGCCCTTGTGGGCGGCCACGACGTCGGTGCCGATCGGCACGGCGAAGTCCTGGCCGGAGTGCTTGGCGGCCCAGCGGGCGCCGCCGGTGCCGTAGCTGGCGCTCAGCGTGTACTTCTTGACCGGGGACTTCCAGGAGGCGGCGTTCTTCTTCGCGGCCTTCTTCTTGTCCTCGGCCTTCTTCTTCGCGTCGGAGGCCTTCTTCGCGGCCGCCTTCTTGGCCGCGTCGGCGGCCTTGCCCTGCGCGGTCGCCTGCTGGGCGACCGCGTCGGCGGTGGTGGCGGCGGCGAGGGGGGCGGCAGCGGCGCCGGTGCCGCTGGAGGCGAACGCCGTACCGGCACCCAGCACCACGGACGCCCCCAGGCCGGCGGCCAGGACGGCGCCACGGACGCGGAAGGCGGACGGGCGGATGGTGTGCTGGTTCGTTGCGCGCTTCATACGAGGAAGTCCTCCGGAGGTGAGTGGACCCGGCGTGCTGTCCGGGCTTGCTCCACCTTGGTAACCCGCACCCCCGCCGGTACTCAAACCCCCCATCTACGAAGAAAAGCCGTAGAGGGGGCCGGGGGAATTCAGCGCGCTTGTCCCGTTACGAGGAGGCGGCGCGGGCTACGAAATCCTTCGCGCGGAAGACGTTTAACGCCTGTTCCATGGGCCCCTTTCCGGACATGGCACCGCGAAAGGGCCGTATCGCCCACATCCTCGAAAGGGCCTGCCGACGCCGGGCCGAAGGTCCCGCGGCCGATCATGACCCTTGCTCCTAGCCCGGGTAGTAGGCCTGTTTCGGCCTGTGCGCCTTGTCACCGCCGGTGGGACCTAAGCCCTTCCGATTCGGGACCTTCGGCCTGCTACTTCACTACGCTGACGGGAAAGCGGCGCCGCACCCCGGGGGACCCCATGACGACCGAGAACACCACCCACGCACTGGACGGCATCGAGCTCGCCGATGCCGTCGCGTCCATCCGCAACCAGCTCATCGACGCGGCGACCCGGGCCACGGACCACCCCGTCTCCTTCGCGGTCGGCGACATCCAGATGGAGTTCACCCTGGAACTGCGCCGGGAGGCCGGGGCGGGCGGCAAGGTGAAGGCCTGGGTGGTCGAGGCGGGCGCGGACGCCGCCCGCACCACGGGCCGCACGCACAAGGTGGCCTTCACCCTGACCCCGCGCAACGCCGCGACGGGCGAGGCCTGGGAGATCGGGACGGCGGACGACGGGTCGACGGCGGGGTTCGGCGGGAGCCCCGGGCCGGGCGGGGACGGTGCGGGGGCAGGCCGCCCGTGACCTCGGCGATCCCGCCCGCCGCGCACTTCGGCGACCGTACGGTGGCCGTCTTCGGCGGCCTCCAGGGCAGCGGCGTCCTGCTCACCGACCGGCTGGTCCTGACCTGCGCCCACGTGGTCACGTCGGACTCCGTCCACATCGCCCACCCCGCGCTGGCGGACCGGATACCGGCCACCGTCGCCTGGATCGACCACGAGCTGGACGCGGCCCTGCTGGAGACCCCCGATCCGGTGCACCCGGTCCCGCCCGTGCGGCTCGGCGTGCTCGACACCCGCCAGGCGATACCCGGCTGCGAGATCACCGGCTTTCCACGCGTCCAGCGCTACGGCCGGGACCTGCGCCTGGAGGTGGACCAGTACACGGCGACGGTCCTGCCCATGGCGGGCCGGGTCCGCGATCTGCTGGTCGGCGAGCTGGACGGGGCGCCCGCCGCCCGCCCGGACGCCGAGCCCCCGGCGCTGTCCGGGCTTTCCGGCGGCCCTGTCTTCCTGGGGGACGTGCTGCTGGGCGTGGCCCGCCTGGTGCCCCGGCAACGCGACGGCCGCCGGGTCGAGTGCGTCCCGCTGGAGCGGGCCCTGGCGGCGGAACCGTTCGTCAGGGCCTGCCGCACGGCGGGCCTGGATCCGCGCCGGGAACGGGTCCACGGGCATTTCCCGGGGGACCATCGGTACGAGGCGGAGTACGCCCAGGCGCTGAGCGTCGCGTACCGCCGTACGAAGATCTTCGGCCTCGACGAGCTGAGCAGGCACGACTCGGAGTGGGACCTGAACACGGCCTACCTCAGCCTGGAGGCCCAGTCGCAGGACCGCACCACCCCCGGCCCTCCGCTCCCCCGGCGCATCGACGACCTCCTCGCCGACCGCCCCCGGATCCTGCTGCGTGGCGAGGCGGGCGCGGGCAAGACGACCCTGCTGTGGTGGCTGGCCTCCCACGCCTCGGCGCGCACCCTGGAGGACCACCTGGCCCCGTTGAACGGCCTGGTCCCTCTCGTCGTCCCGCTGCGGACCCTGCGTGCTCGCGGCGGTACGTTCCCGAGCCCGGCGGAGCTGTCGGGTGCGGCGGGCCTGGTGGCGGACGCGGCCCCGGAGGGCTGGGCGGGTCGGGTCCTGGCGTCGGGCCGGGCGTTATTACTGGTGGACGGCCTGGACGAGGTGCCGCCCGAGGACCGCGAACAGGCGCACACCTGGCTCGCCCAGCTGCTGGCCCGCTACCCGGAGACCCGCTGCGTCGCGACCGTACGGCCGCTCGCCGTCGAGCCGGACTGGCTGCGGTCGGAGGGCTTCGAGGAACTGCGTCTGCTGCCGATGCGGACCGAGGACATCCAGGCGTTCGTGGCCTCCTGGCACCGGGCGGCCCGGCTGTCCGAGCAGGAGGACGCCGACCGGCTGGACGAACTGGAACAGGATCTCTCCCGCCAGTTCGACCAGAACCCGACGCTGCGCGATCTGTCGCGTACGCCCCTGCTCTGCGCGGTGATCTGTGCCCTGCACCGCCGCCGCGACGGCTTGCTCCCGGAGACCCGCTGGGACCTCTACCGCTCGGCCCTGAGCCTGCTCCTCGGTGATCGCGACGACCGCCGTCGGATGGGCGAACCCGAGGGCGTCCATCTGCGCGTCGAGGAGCAGGCCCAGATCTTCCAGCGCATCGCGGCCTGGCTGGTCCGCGACGGCCAGTCGGAGTTCACCCGTGCCCAAGCGCTGCGCCTCCTCCGGGACACCCTGCGAGGGATGGAACGGGTGAGGGCCCAGGGGCCTCCGGAGCAGATCCTCGCGTATCTGCTGAACCGCAGCGGCCTGCTCCGGGAGCACGGCGACGACACCTACCAGTTCATCCACCGCACCTTCCAGGACTACCTGGCGGCGAAGGAACTCGTCGAGGACGATCACATCGGGGAACTGGGGAGCCACGCGAACGAGGAGCACTGGCAGGACGTGATCCTGCTGGCGGCGGGACACTGCGACCGAGGTCACCTGGCATCGCTGGTGAGCGGATTGCTGGATACGGGAGAGCGGCACGAGGAGGGGTCGATCGAGCGCATGCGCCTGTGGGTCCGGGCCGCCCTCTGCGCCCAGCACGGGGCCTACTTGGACGAGGCGGTGAGCGAGCGGGTCCGGCGCAGCACGGCGGCGCTGTTCCCGCCGACCGACGAAAGGCAGGTGCGCGCGCTGGTCCGGCTGGGATCGGCCGCTCTGGATTTCCTGCCCGAGCCCGGTCGGGTGGACCGTGAGGATCCTTCCGTCAGGAGCGTGGCGGAGCTGATCGTGCGGATCGGGGGCGCCCCCGGTGTCCCACATGCCCGGGCCTGGCTGCGGTCCCACCCCGGTCTGAGCGGTCTCTTCGGTTCTGCCTGGCCCTTCTTCCCGCCCGAGGAGTACGCCGCCGACGTGCTGGCCCACTGCGATGCCTCGGCCACCGCCCTCGTGGTGGGCGACCGGAAGCGGCTGAGGGCCCTGCGGCACATTCCGGCGGTCAAGGTCCTGGTGCTGACGTCGGACCTGCCCGAGGAGGAGATCGGGGCGGCGTTGAGGGGCCGCCGGGTCGAGGTGCTCGGCATCGACGCGAACGCTCTGCTGGTCCACCTCTCCCACCTCGACGCACTCGCGGACACCGTGTCAAAGCTGACCGTCACTTCGTGCCCGGGGGTACGCGATCTGACGCCGCTCGCCGGACTCCGCCGCCTGAGCATTCTCGGTCTGGACGCGCAGGCGCTGTGCCCCGCCGAACTGGCGCCACTGGCACGGTTCGACCACCTGACGGTCCTGGAGCTGAACAACCTCACGGTGGGCAGGCTGAGCGAGATCGCCGCGCACCCGGGCGTCGAGACTCTGGCGGTGACGAGCGACCGTCCGCTCGTACTGGACGGGCTGGGCGCCTGGGCGTCGCTCACCCGGCTGGAGACCTCCGCGCTCGCCTCTCCGGACGACGCGCTCGTCGCGCTGCGGGACCAGCCCCGGATCACGGGGCTGTGCCTCACCGCGTTCCCCTGGACACACCGGCCGGACTCCAAGCTGTGCGCCCCCGGCATCAGCGACCTGTCCGTCCAGGCCCCTCCGCACACGGAGGACATGGGCATGCTGCGGCAGCTGTTCCCCGGGGTCACCCGGCTCACGGTCGACGCCTCCGCCCGGCGCGTACTGGACCTCACTTCCCTGCACACCTGGCCGGACCTTCAGGTGCGGGTGACCGGGCTGGGGCAACCCCGGCTCATCGGTGCGGAGGAACTGGGCGACCGCCTGACCGTCACCCCGTACTGACCACGGAAAAGGGGCTGCCCCGGACCGGTACGGATACCGGTTCCGGGGCAGCCCCTCACGTGGTGCCCTACGCGGGCGTCACGCGTCCTTCGTCAGGTTCGGGCCGGCGCCGCCTGCCGCCTGCTCGATCGGCGGGACGTCGGGCAGTGCCGACTTCTCCTCGCCGCGGAAGGTGAACTTCTGGTCGTCACCCTCGCCCTCGGTGCCCACGACCACGATGTGACCGGGACGCAGCTCACCGAAGAGGATCTTCTCGGAGAGGATGTCCTCGATCTGCCGCTGGATCGTCCGGCGCAGCGGCCGGGCGCCCATCACGGGGTCGTAGCCCTTCTTCGCCAGGAGCGACTTGGCCTCGGAGCTGAGCTCGATGCCCATGTCGCGGTCCCGGAGACGCTCGTCGACCTTGGCGAGCATGAGGTCGACGATCTGGATGATGTCTTCCTCGGTCAGCTGGTGGAAGACCACCGTGTCGTCGACACGGTTGAGGAATTCCGGCCGGAAGTGCTGCTTGAGCTCTTCGTTGACCTTGGTCTTCATCCGCTCGTAGTTCGTCTTGACGTCACCCTGGGCGGCGAAGCCCAGGTTGAAGCCCTTCGAGATGTCCCGGGTCCCGAGGTTGGTCGTCATGATGATGACCGTGTTCTTGAAGTCCACGACCCGACCCTGGGAGTCGGTCAGGCGACCGTCCTCCAGAATCTGGAGCAGGGAATTGAAGATATCGGGGTGGGCCTTCTCGACCTCGTCGAAGAGGACGACGGAGAACGGCTTGCGGCGCACCTTCTCGGTGAGCTGGCCGCCCTCCTCGTACCCCACGTAGCCGGGGGGCGAACCGAAGAGGCGGGAAACCGTGTGCTTCTCGCTGAACTCCGACATGTCGAGGGAGATCAGCGCGTCCTCGTCGCCGAAGAGGAATTCGGCGAGCGTCTTGGAGAGCTCGGTCTTACCGACACCGGACGGGCCGGCGAAGATGAACGAGCCACCGGGGCGCTTCGGGTCCTTCAGGCCGGCTCGCGTACGGCGGATCGCCTGCGAAAGGGCCTTGATGGCGTCCTTCTGCCCGATGACGCGCTTGTGGAGCTCGTCCTCCATGCGCAGCAGACGGGAGGACTCCTCCTCCGTCAGCTTGAAGACCGGGATTCCGGTGGCCGTGGCCAGGACTTCGGCGATGAGCTCGCCGTCGACCTCGGCGACGACGTCCATGTCGCCGGCCTTCCATTCCTTCTCCCGCTTGGCCTTCGCCGCCAGCAGCTGCTTCTCCTTGTCGCGGAGCGAAGCTGCCTTCTCGAAGTCCTGGGAGTCGATGGCCGACTCCTTGTCGCGGCGGACGCCCGCGATCTTCTCGTCGAACTCGCGGAGGTCCGGCGGCGCGGTCATCCGGCGGATGCGCATCCGGGAGCCGGCCTCGTCGATCAGGTCGATCGCCTTGTCCGGCAGGAAGCGGTCCGAGATGTACCTGTCTGCCAAGGTCGCGGCCTGGACGAGGGCCTCGTCCGTGATGGAGACCCGGTGGTGGGCCTCGTAACGGTCGCGCAGACCCTTGAGGATCTCGATGGTGTGCGGCAGCGACGGCTCCGCGACCTGGATGGGCTGGAAGCGGCGCTCGAGAGCGGCGTCCTTCTCCAGGTGCTTGCGGTACTCGTCGAGCGTGGTGGCGCCGATGGTCTGGAGCTCACCGCGCGCCAGCATGGGCTTCAGGATCGAAGCCGCGTCGATGGCGCCTTCCGCGGCACCCGCACCGACCAGCGTGTGGAGCTCGTCGATGAACAGGATGATGTCGCCGCGGGTGCGGATCTCCTTGAGGACCTTCTTCAGGCGCTCCTCGAAGTCACCCCGGTACCGCGAACCGGCGACCAGGGCGCCGAGGTCCAGGGTGTAGAGGTGCTTGTCCTTGAGGGTCTCGGGCACCTCGCCCTTGACGATCGCCTGGGCCAGGCCCTCGACGACCGCCGTCTTGCCGACGCCGGGCTCGCCGATGAGGACCGGGTTGTTCTTGGTCCGGCGGGACAGCACCTGCATGACCCGCTCGATCTCCTTCTCGCGCCCGATGACCGGGTCGAGCTTGGACTCACGAGCGGCCTGGGTGAGATTCCGGCCGAACTGGTCGAGCACCAGGGACGTGGAGGGCGTGCCCTCGGCGGGACCGCCCGCGGTCGCCGCCTCCTTGCCGCCCGAATACCCGGAAAGCAGCTGGATGACCTGCTGCCGGACCCGGTTCAGGTCGGCGCCCAGCTTCACGAGGACCTGGGCGGCGACGCCCTCGCCCTCGCGGATCAGGCCGAGCAGGATGTGCTCGGTGCCGATGTAGTTGTGGCCCAGCTGAAGAGCCTCGCGGAGCGACAGCTCCAGGACCTTCTTGGCTCGCGGGGTGAAGGGGATGTGCCCGGAAGGAGCCTGCTGGCCCTGTCCGATGATCTCCTCCACCTGCTGGCGGACCGCCTCGAGCGAAATCCCGAGGCTCTCCAGGGCCTTAGCGGCGACACCCTCACCCTCATGGATCAGGCCCAGGAGGATGTGCTCGGTGCCGATGTAGTTGTGGTTGAGCATCCGGGCTTCTTCCTGAGCCAGGACGACAACCCGCCGCGCGCGGTCGGTGAACCTCTCGAACATCGTTAATCGCTCCTCAGAGCGGTCGGTCAGTGAGGGGTCGGTCCCCTCCCAGTCCTTCCGCATGCTAGTCCCGCAGGACGGGACAGCTCATTCCAACTGCCGACATCCGTCCGGATCACCCCGCGCCGGGCGGGGATTCTTACTGCCGAACAGCTGACAACTGCTCCAACCCGATGGTGCGAGACGATGTTCCCGCAGGCCAGGCAGATACCCCTTTCGCCAGTACGCCGATGGCGAACGTGAGACGCCTCGGCCAGCGTGTCGCCCCTTCCCACTAGGAAAGTCTTACCCGCAATCACTGACAGTCCATGCGGCGCGCCCCGGTTCCCTCCGCTACGGGCGAACAACCTCGCGCTGCTCAACGCCCTCGCACGCCCCCACGGGCGGCACGCAACGTGATGCGGCGCGGACCCTGCGTAACTCCGGGGGCGGTTCGGCGGTTCATCGGGCATGACCCCCACCGTCCCGCAGCCCCGATCGTCGCCCGATGCCGCTCCGGGTTCCGCCGACGCCGCTCTCGCCCGGCGGTACGCGGGGGCGCTGGGCTGGGCGACCGAGGGGCGCGCTCCGCTGCGGCTGCTCACCGGGGTGCGCTTCGATGTGCTGGAGCTGCCCGCCGAGGCCGGTCACGCCGTGCTGCGGCGCGGGGTGCGCACCGGTCCCGTGCTGCTGTCCGGTGCGCGGATGGGGCTGCTGGTCGCCGCGGGCGGCGCCGATGAGCTGCCGGGGCTGCTCGACTGGCTGGAGTGGGGTCCGGTCCCGCTGGACCTGACCGCCGTGGGTGCGGGGGGCCGCGTCACGGCCCCGCCTCTCCCCGGAGCCCCGGGGGACTCGCCGGGGGCCGCGCGCTGGCTGCGGCCCCCAGAGCCGAGGCATGCGCCCGAGCCGGCGCTGCCGGCTCTCACGGGCTTCGGGAGCAGCGGTGGGGATGCCCCCGATCTCGTACGCCTGGTGGACGCCGCGGCTACGGAATGCCATCGGGTCCGGTTGTCACGCGCCCGTTCCGGGGTGCCGACAAGGGGTTCCGCGGATCAGCCGTTGGCCTTCTCGTAAGCCTCACGGATCTCGGCGGGAACGCGGCCGCGGTCATTCACATTGTGGCCGTTCTCCCGCGCCCACCGGCGGATTTCCGCGGTGTCCTTGTTACCGCCGGCCACGGCGCGGCCCTTGCCACGGCCCGTGGCGGCACGGCCACCGGTACGACGTCCACCCTTGGTGTAGGGCTCGAGAAGGCCGCGAAGCTTGTCCGCGTTGGCCGTGGTGAGGTCGATCTCGTACGTCTTGCCGTCGAGAGCGAACGTGACGGTCTCGTCGGCCTCGACACCGTCGAGGTCATCGACAAGAAGGACCTGAACCTTCTGTGCCACGGGATATCCTTTCATCGAAAATGGAGTACGCGGAAAGGAAACCGCTTTTCCCTCGAAAACACAAACCCTCGGGAGAGGTTCAGCAGCCCGAGAAGACGGGAAACGTGCGCGATTCGGACATAGGGTTGCAGGTCCTTCTGCAGATCACAGGTGTAGAAGCATCCGGCTGTTGCCCAAGGTGTTCGGCTTCACTCGTTCGAGACCGAGGAACTCCGCGACACCCTCGTCGTAGGAACGCAGCAGCTCGCTGTAGACATCGGTGTCGACAGGCGTCTCTCCGATCTCGACGAAGCCGTGCTTCGCGAAGAAGTCCACTTCGAAGGTGAGACAGAAAACCCTGCGGACACCGAGCCATCGCGCGGTCTGCAAGAGCTTGTCCAGTACGTGATGCCCGACGCCCGCGCCCTTGATGCGGGGGTCGACGGCAAGGGTCCGTACTTCCGCCAGGTCTTCCCACATGACATGAAGTGCCCCGCAGCCGATGACCGTCGCGTCCTCGTCGCGTTCCGCGACCCAGAACTCCTGGATGTCCTCGTAAAGGGTGACGGTCGCTTTGTCGAGCAGGATGCCTCCGGACACGTACCCGTCGAGGAGTCGTCGTACCGACGCGACATCACTCGTCCTGGCCCGCCGCACGGTGATGGCGGGCTTATTTACCGACGGGTCGGTATGGAGTTCGGTTTCCGGATCGCTTTGCGGCTGCTCTGAGGACATGCCCCGACGCTATCGCCCGCTCTCCGGCGTCGCGTCATCGGCCGGGGCGCCATCTCCGGCGGTGTCCGCGGTCGGTTCCGCGGGGTTGCCGGGGGCAGTTTCGGCGGGGTCGCCGGGGGCGGTTTCGGCAGGGTTGGGGGAAACCATGCGAACGGCATCCTGCAGCGCTTCGCGCTGCTCGGCGGACATCATGCCGAAGAACGCGACAAGTGCGGCGGCGGGGTTGTCGCTGTGTGACCAGGCTTCGTTCATCAGCGCGGCCGAGTAGGCGGCCCTGGTGGAGACGGCCGTATATCGATAGGCGCGGCCGTCGACTTCCCTGCGTACCCAGCCCTTCTGATGGAGATTGTCCATTACCGTCATCACGGTCGTGTAGGCGATGGACCGCTCCTGCTGAAGGTCCTCGAGGACTTCCCGCACGGTGACCGGCCTGTTCCATTGCCAGACGCGTGTCATCACGGCGTCTTCGAGGTCTCCCAATTGACGGGGCACGAGATCACTTTAGTGCTAGATGTCCTGAATGTTCTGGTATTTACACAGCAAAAGAGCGCACGGCTCCGACGAGTCGTGCGCTCCTGGGACGTACGCCGGGAAGACGCGGTGCGGGCGGACCGCTCCCGCGGTCAGACGTTCTCCGGACGAGCGGTCTGCTTTACGGTTTCCGCGCGGGCCAGCGCCGCGTCCACCGCGCCGTCCTCCTTGGTCTTGTTCGGACCACCCTGACTCTTGACGATGATCACGATCAGAGCGATGAAGAAGACGGCCATCACCACGGGCGGCACGAGCGCGGATACATAGTCCATGCCGTCCAGAGTAGCGAGCCCCGGACGCCCCGACGCGGCGCCCTCCCGGTGGAGGCCGCCGCGTCGGGACCGAGCGGGGGTGCGGGTGCGGTCAGCCGGCCGCCCGCTCCTCGGACGGGGGCGGTGCGGGCCGGCGGCGCGGCGGGAAGACCTCGGAGGGCTTGGGCATCGGGCGGTCGCCGGGCTTCTGCGGGCGGCCCGGGGCGGCCGGGGTCCTGGGTCGGTCCGGTTCCCGGTCTGCGGCGCGGCCGCCGGGCAGGGCGAGCAGCCGGCTGCGGGGCCCCGGGGCCGTGAGTCCGGCGGAGCGGCCGGCGAGCCGGGCCCGTACGGAACGCTCGGCGAGCACCTGACAGCGCTCCAGGAGGGCCGCCGCGAGCCGCCCCCCGCGCAGGGCCCGCAGGGCGGCCAGATCGTCCGGGCGGGGGTCGTAGCCGGCCGCCAGGGCGTCCTGGAGCAGCTCCAGATAGCCGGTGGCGGAGCCGGGGAGGGCGTTGCGGTAGCGGGCGAGGTCGGCGAGGAGGAACGCTCGCAGCCGACCCGCCTCGCCGGCCGCCTCGTCCACGGAGCCGGCGAGCCGCAGGCAGTCCTGGACGTCCTCGTCGGACAGGGGCATGGGGTGGAGGGCGATGGCGAGGGCACGTCGGAGCACCCGCAGCTCGTCCGCGCTGAACGCCATGCCGCCTCGTGAACCGTAGGGCGTGGGCATAACGCGACAATACGTGCTAAATGGACAAAATCCGTTTAACTGGTCGTCGGTGGCGCGGCGTGCCCGGCCCGGTCCTCCGGCCCCGCCCCCGGCCGTTCCCGCAGGTACCGCCGGGGTTCCGGCGAGCCGGCCGCTACGACCGGGACACGTTCCGCTCGTACACCAGGCGCAGCCCGATGAGCGTCAGCCACGGCTCGTGCTCGTCGATGACCGAGGACTCCCCCAACACCATCGGAGCAAGGCCGCCCGTCGCGATGACCGTGACGTCGTCCGGGTCGGCGGCCAGCTCCTTCTTCATCCGGGCGACCACCCCGTCGACCTGGCCCGCGAAGCCGTAGATGATGCCGGACTGCATGGCCTCGACGGTGTTCTTGCCGATCACGCTGCGCGGCCGGGCCAGCTCGATCTTGCGGAGCTGGGCGCCCCGGACACCGAGCGCCTCGACCGAGATCTCGATGCCGGGGGCGATCACCCCGCCCGCGTACTCGCCGCGCGGGGAGACCGCGTCGAAGGTGGTGGCGGTGCCGAAGTCGACGACGATCGCCGGGCCCCCGTACAACTCGACGGCGGCGACCGCGTTGATGATGCGGTCCGCGCCGACCTCCTTGGGGTTGTCCATCAGGATCGGCACGCCGGTCTTGACGCCCGGCTCCACCAGGACGGCGGGGACGTCGCCGTAGTAGCGGCGGGTGACCTCGCGCAGTTCGTGCAGGACCGAGGGGACGGTGGCGCAGATCGCGATGCCCTCGATGCCGTCGCCCAGCTCCATGCCGAGCAGCGGGTGCATGCCCATCAGGCCCTGGAGCAGGACGGCCAGCTCGTCGGCGGTGCGGCGGGCGTCGGTGGAGATCCGCCAGTGCTCGACGATCTCCTCGCCGTCGAAGAGGCCGAGGACCGTGTGCGTGTTGCCGACGTCGATGGTGAGCAGCATCAGGCGTCGGCCCCGTCGGTGGCGGAGGTGCCGGTGGCGGATGCGTCGGCGTCGCGGAAGTCCAGGCCGATGTCGAGGATCGGCGAGGAGTGGGTGAGCGCCCCGACCGCGAGATAGTCGACGCCCGCGTCCGCGTAGGCGCGGGCCGAGTCGAGGGTGAGGCGGCCCGAGGACTCCAGGATCGCCCGCCCGTCGACCAGGGCGACCGCCTCGGCGGTCTCGGCCGGGGTGAAGTTGTCCAGCAGGATCAGGTCGACGCCCGCGTCCAGCACCTCGCGGACCTGGTCCATCGTGTCGACCTCGACCTCGATGGGCAGCTCGGGGAACTCGGCGCGGACCCGCTTGAACGCCTCGGCGACGCCGCCCGCCGCGATCACGTGGTTGTCCTTGACCAGGGCCGCGTCGGAGAGCGACATCCGGTGGTTGACGCCGCCGCCGCAGCGCACCGCGTACTTCTCCAGCGCGCGCAGGCCCGCCGTCGTCTTACGGGTGTCGCGGACCCGGGCCTTGGAGCCCTCCAGCACATCCGCCCAGGCGCGGGTGGCGGTCGCGATGCCCGAGAGGCGGCAGAGCAGGTTCAGCGCGCTGCGCTCGCCGGTCAGCAGGTCGCGGGTGCGGGTGGTGACGGTCAGCAGCTTCTGGCCGGGGACGATCCGGTCGCCGTCCTCGACGTGCCGCTCGACCTCGAACTCCTCGGTACAGACGATCGACAGGACCGCCTCGGCGACCCGGAGCCCGGCCACCACGCCCGCCTCGCGGGCGGTGAAGTCACCGGTGATCACGGCGTCCTCGGGGACGGTCGCCACGGTCGTGACGTCCACCCCGCCGTCGAGGTCCTCCTCGATCGCCACATGGGCGACGTCCTCGACCTGGACGGGGTCGAGCCCCGCCTGGGCCAGCAGCAGGGCGAGCGCCGGGTCCAGGCCGCACTCCAGGGCTTCGGGGTCGAACCCGTCGTCACCGCCGCAGCCGCAGCCGTCGCCGCAGCCGCCTCCCGCCGGTGCGGACGATGCGGGCGCGCCGACGCTGATCAGCGGTACGTCCACGGGTGTGGGGCGCGGATTCTCTTCGGGCGTGCTCACGGTGTCGGCTCCTCGGGGGCGTGGCGGGCGGTGCGGGTGCGGCTGGTGCTTCGGGTGGTGCCGGTGGTGCGTGTGTTGCTGCCGGTGCTGCCGGTGCTGCCCCGCGGGTGCGGCGGAGCGGGTGCTTCCAGCAGTCTGCTCAATCCGACGGGCGTACGGGCGGGAATGCGGCGGTCTCCGTGCGGTGGACGACCGGGGTGCGGTCCGGCCCGATACGGACGACCAGGTGGCGGCGGCCGTGGGCGTCGTCGCGGTCGGGCCGGTCCTCGCGCCAGTGGCAGCCGCGGGTCTCCTCGCGTGCCCGGGCGGCGGCGACCAGGACCCGGGAGACCAGGAGCAGGTTGGTGACCTCCCAGGCCTCGACCCCGGGGACGACGGCCTTGGAGACCCTGGCCCCGTCCGCGTCGGCGGCGGCCTCGCGGTGCAGGGCCTCCAGCTCCGCTTCGGCGGTGGCCAGGCTGTCGGCGGAGCGCAGGACTCCGGCGCCCCGGGTCATGGCGCGCTGGATCGCCGTACGGGTCTCGGGGGCCAGCAGCGGGGCGGGATCGCCGGTGCCCGGGACGGCGGCCGGTTCGGTGCGGGACGGGCGGACCTCGGCGATGTCGGCGGCGATGCGCTCGGCGAAGACCAGGCCCTCCAGGAGGGAGTTGGACGCGAGGCGGTTGGCCCCGTGCACACCGGTGCAGGCGACCTCGCCGCAGGCGTACAGCCCGGGGACGGTGGTGCGGCCCCGCAGATCGGTGCGGACGCCGCCGGAGGCGTAGTGCGCGGCCGGGGCGACCGGGATCGGCTCGGTGACCGGGTCGATGCCATGGGTCCGGCAGGCGGCCAGGATGGTGGGGAAGCGCTGCTCCCACATCCGCGCCCCGAAGTGCCGGGCGTCCAGATACATGTGCTCGGTGCCCTGCTCGTGCATCCGGCGCGTGATGCCCTTGGCGACGATGTCGCGGGGGGCCAGCTCGGCCAGCTCGTGCTGCCCGAGCATGAAGCGGACGCCGTCGCCGTCGACGAGATGCGCCCCCTCGCCCCGTACGGCTTCGGAGACCAGCGGCTGCTGGCCCTCGGAGTCCGCGCCGAGGAACAGGACGGTCGGGTGGAACTGGACGAACTCCAGGTCGGAGACCTCCGCCCCGGCCCGCAGCGCCAGCGCCACACCGTCGCCGGTGGAGACGGAGGGGTTGGTGGTGGCGGAGAAGACCTGGCCCATTCCGCCGGTGGCGAGGACCACCGAGGGGGCCCGGACCGCGCCGACGCCGTCGTGCTGGCCCTCGCCCATGACGTGCAGCGAGACGCCCGCCGTACGGCCTTCGGCGTCCGTGAGGAGGTCCAGGACCAGGGCGTTCTCGATGGTGTGGAGGGCGGCCTCGCGGACCGCCCCGACCAGGGCGCGGGAGATCTCCGCGCCGGTCGCGTCGCCGCCCGCGTGGGCGATGCGGCGGCGGTGGTGGCCGCCCTCGCGGGTCAGCGCGATGTCGCCGCCGTCCGTGGTGTCGAAGTGCGCGCCGGTGTCGATCAGCCGGCGTACGGCGTCGGGGCCCTCGGTGACCAGGGTGCGCACGGCCTCCTCGTCGCAGAGGCCCGCGCCCGCGACGAGGGTGTCGTCGAGGTGCTGCTCGGGGGTGTCGCCCTCGCCGAGCGCGGCGGCGATGCCGCCCTGGGCCCAGCGGGTCGAGCCGTCGTCGAGGCGGGCCTTGGTGACGACGACGGTGTCCAGGCCGGCGGCGGCGCAGCGCAGTGCCGCGGTGAGTCCGGCGACGCCGGAGCCGACCACCACGACGTCCGCGTCGATGGCCCAGCCGGGGGCGGGGGCGGTCAGCCGTATTCCGGTCACGTCAGGGCTCCGAAGGTGAGGGGGATGTTGTCGATGAGGCGGGTGTTCCCGACCCGGGCCGCGACGGCGAGGATCGCCTCCCCGCTCTCACGGTCGTCCGGGATCTCGGTGAAGTCCGCCGGGTCCACCAGGGCCAGGTAGTCCAGGGCGAGCGGCAGCCGGTCCCGGGCGGCGGCCTCCTCCAGCACGGTCCGGGCGGCGGCGCGGACGGCCGCGGGCGCCCCGTTGGGCCGGGCCAGCGCCACGGCCTGGGCGTCGGCGGCGGCGCGGGCCTCGCCGAGCCGGTTGAGCCCGGCGGCCCGGTCGCCGGACTCGGGCGCGGTGGCCCGGGCCCGTTCGTGCAGGGCCTGCTGGGCGGCGAGCCGGTCGCGGGCCGCGAACAGGGCGCGGGGCAGGGCGAGCGCGGTGTGCCGCTCCTCGGGGGAGAGGAAGCGGTTGCGGCTGGAGAGCGCGAGGCCGTCCGGGTCCCGGACGGTGGGGACGCCGGTGATGCGGACGCCGAAATTCAGGTCGCGGACCATGCGGCGGATCAGGGCGAGCTGCTGGGCGTCCTTCTGCCCGTAGAACGCCTCGTCGGGGCGGGTGAGGTGGAGGAGCTTGGCGACGACGGTGAGCATCCCGTCGAAGTGCCCGGGCCGGGCCGCGCCCTCGAGACGCTCGCCCATGGGGCCCGCGGTGATCCGGACCTGGGGCTCGCCGCCGGGGTAGACCTCGTCCGCACCGGGGGCGAAGACCGCGTCGGCCCCCGCCGCCGCGGCGATCTCCAGGTCGGCGTCCAGGGTGCGCGGATAGCGGTCCAGGTCGGCGGCCTCGCCGAACTGCAGCGGGTTCACGAAGACGGTGACCACGACCTGGCCGGCCGCACCCGCGGCTTCGCGGGCGGCGCGGATCAGGGCGGCGTGGCCGTCGTGGAGCGCGCCCATCGTCATGACGACGGCCCGCTCGGCCCCGGCGGGGCGGGGCAGCGCGTCGAGCTCGGCGGCGGTGCGCAGGAGGGCGGGGGCGGTGCTCCGGCGGACCGGGGCGGCGCTCTCGTCTCCCGTACGGCTGGTGGTCGTCATCGGGTCTCTCCCGGTCCCGTACAGCTGATGATCGTCGTCATCGGGTCTCTCCCGGTCCGGGGCCGCCGGGGCGGCGTTCCTGGTCGGCCAGGACGACCAGCAGGTCCTCGGCCAGCTCGGCCTTGAGCAGGCCGTGGACGAGGGCCCGGTCGGCCGTGGCGCGGGCCATCGCGAGATATCCGGCCACCGCCTGCGGGGCGTGCGTGCGCAGCTCGCCGATGTGGGCGGCGACCGTGCCCGCGTCCCCCCGGGCGACCGGGCCGGTCAGCGCGGCGTCGCCGGAGCGCAGGGCGTTGTCCAGGGCCGCGCCGAGCAGCGGGCCGAGCATCCGGTCGGGGGCGGCGACCCCGGCCTTGGTCAGCAGCTCCATCGACTGGGCGACCAGGGTGACCAGGTGGTTCGCGCCGAGGGCGAGGGCCGCGTGGTAGAGCGGACGGGACTCCTCGGCGATCCACTCGGGCTCGCCGCCCATCTCGATGACCAGGGCCTCGGCGGCGAGCCGCAGCTCCACGGGGGCGGTGACGCCGAAGGAGCAGCCCGCGAGCCGCTGGACGTCGACGGCGGTGCCGGTGAACGTCATCGCGGGGTGCAGCGCGAGCGGCAGGGCCCCGGCCCGCAGCGCGGGGTCCAGCACCTTCGCCCCGTACCGGCCGGAGGTGTGGACGAGCAGTTGCCCCGGCCGTACGGCACCGGTCTCGGCGAGGCCCTCGACCAGCGTGGGCAGCACGTCGTCGGGGACGGTCAGCAGCACCAGCTCGGCGCGGGCCAGCACCTCGGCGGGCTCCACCAGGGGCACGTCGGGGAGCAGCTCGGCGGCGCGGCGCCGGGAGGCGTCGGAGACGCCGGACACGGCGACCGGGCGGTGCCCGGCGAGCTGGAGGGCCGCGGCGAGGGCGGGTCCGACCCGGCCCGCACCGACGACGCCGACCGTGAGCCGGGCGGGGCGGTCCCTCGCGTCGAGGGGTTCCTTCGAAACAGATGCGTTCACGCGGCGATGGCCTTCCGTTCCAGTCCGCGGGGGGTACCGGACGATTTCTCTGCATGCTACGCCAGCGTTTCGGCGGGGCTCCCCCGCCGCCCACAGCCTGTGGATAACTTCTGAACCTGAGGAAAACCCGTGGGCGCGCTGTCAGAGGTCCGGGTGATGATCGTCCCATGACGGCAACGGATGAGCAGGAGCAGCGGCGGCGCAGGCTGACCGCTTGGCGGGGGTCGCGGCGGGTGCTGGCCCGGGTCGGCGCGGACGGCACGCTGGGCGAGCGGCTGGCGGCGCTCGCGGCCGGCGCCGCTTCCGTACACGATCCGGAGGACTGGACCGATGTGTACGGGGGCGGGGTCGTCGCCGATCTGGAGCGGCGGGTGGCCGGGCTGCTGGGCATGGAGTCGGCCGCGTTCTTCCCGACCGGGACGATGGCCCAGCAGGTCGCGCTGCGGTGCTGGGCGGGACGTACGGGCGACGCGACGGTGGCGCTGCATCCGCTGTCCCACCCGGAGCTGCACGAGGGCGGGGCGCTGGGCGCGGTGAGCGGGCTGCGCACGGTGCATCCGACGTCCGCGCCGAGGCTGCCGAACGCGGAGGAGGTCCGGGAGTTCCCCGAGCCGTTCGGCACGCTGATGCTGGAGCTGCCGTTGCGGGACGCCGGGTTCGTGCTGCCGTCCTGGGAGGAGCTGACGGAGGTGGTGGAGGCGGCCAGGGAGCGGGACGCGGTGGTCCACCTCGACGGGGCGCGGCTGTGGGAGTGCGGCCCGCACTTCGGGCGGGAGCTCCCGGAGATCGCGGCGCTCGCGGACAGCGTGTACGTGTCGTTCTACAAGTCCCTGGACGGGCTGTCGGGGGCGGTGCTGGCGGGTCCTTCGACGCTGGTGGAGGAGGCGCGCGTGTGGCGTCACCGGTACGGGGGCCAGGTCTTCCAGCAGTACCCGGCGGCGCTGTCCGCGCTGCTGGGTCTGGAGCGGGAGCTGCCGAGGCTGCCGTCGTACGTGGCGCACGCGAAGGTGGTGGCCGGGGCGCTGGCGGAGGGGTTCGCGGCGTCGGCGGTGCCGTGGTTCCGGGTGCGTCCGGAGCCGCCGCACACGCATCAGTTCCAGGTCTGGCTGCCGTACGGGGCCGAGGTGCTGGACGAGGCGTCGGTGCGGCAGGCCGAGGAGACGGGCGTGGCCCTCTTCCGGCGCTGGTTCGCGGGGGCGGGCGGGGCGGGGCTGCCGCCCGGGGTCTCGGTGACCGAGGTGACGGTGGCGGGGGCGGGGCTCGAGTGGTCGGCCGAGGATGTGCGGGCTGCGGTGGCGGGGTTCGTGGGGTACGTGGTGTAGGGGCCTTGCCCTTGGGGGCGGCCCCCGGGGCGCAGAGGGGCTTGTCCAGTGCCGGCTCCCCTTCGCCGGGGTTTTGTCCTCAAGCGCCGGACGGGCTGGGTGTGCGAGGCCCTGCCCAGCGGGCCGGGACCGGCCTCGGGGTTCCGTCCTCAAGCGCCGGACGGGCTGGGGGTGGCGGGCGGGCCTGATGTGTCGGACGGGCCTGGTGTGGCGGTGGGCCGAGTTCGGCGGGTCTGCTTGATTCTTCGGTACAGGTCGCGCAGGACCGCGCGGTCGTGCAGGCCCGGTGGTGGAGGTGCGGGTTCCGACAGGCGGGCCGCGCGGTAGGTGTCGAGCATGTGCTGCTGCATGGCGTCCATACCGTCCAGCCTGCGCAGGTCACGGCGGTGCCGCGCGTTGATTGACGGCCCCCGTCAAATGGCACGACGGCCCGTGCGCGTACCCCCACTATGGAGGGGTGAGCGTGCACATAGACATCGCGGGTCTGCCCGCCGATCGCGTCGATTTCGCGACTTCCCCCCTGGCCGAACTGGGCCTCGCCCTGCACGCCCTCTCCGAGCCCGGCCACCACCCGGGGCTGCACGGCTGGGCCACCGCGACGGCGGCGGCCCTGGAGCCCGATCTCGCGGACCGGATGCTGGAGGCGGAGTTCCTCTGGCGGAACACGTTCTCCGATGTGTTCATGCCGTTCTCCGGGATCCGGGGCGGCGACGGCAGGACCGGGGCGACGCTCGCCGAGGACCTGAACCTGATGGACAGGATGGACGACGAGCGGTTCGTCGCCGCGGCCCTGGAGTTCACCTGCGCCACCCATTACGGGGCCGGGGCGCCGTCACCGCTGAGCGACGCGGCGATGCGGGACCGCGCCCTGGAGCTGGCGGCGGCGCGTGGCCCGCAGCAGGTGGAGTTCACCCGGCGGCTGCTGGCCGACCCCGCCTCCGTACGCGGCTGGATCCGGCGGCTCTTCGAGGACTGCGACGAGGCGTTCTTCGCCGACACCTGGCGCCGGGTCTCCGTGCAGCTGGTGGCGGACGCCCGGCACAAGACGGAGCTGCTGCGGCGCAAGGGGCTGGCCGAAGCGGTCGGGGCGGTGTCCTCCGCCGTGACGCTGGACGAGGAAGCGGGCCGGATCAGCGTCGACAAGCTGTCCGAGGGCCGGACCACCGCCGTCGACCCGGGCGTCGGCCATGGCCTGACCTTCGTCCCGACCAGCTTCGGCTGGCCGCACCTGATGGTGCTGCACGCCCCGGGCTGGCGCCCGGTGATCCACTACCCGGTCCACCTGCCCGAACTGCCGTCGCCCGCCTCGGTCGAACAGCTCCAGCGCCGCATGGAGGCCCTGGCCCACCCGATGCGGATGCGGCTCTGCCGCAACCTGGCCCGCTCCCCGTACACCACCGGCGAGCTGGCCGAATCCAACGGCATCACCTCCCCCGAGGTCTCCCGCCACCTGTCCGTGCTCAAGAAGGCGGGCCTGGTCACCACGCGCCGCCGGGGCCGCTATGTCCTGCACCAGCTGGACCTGACGGTCGTGGCCCGGCTCGGCAGCGACTTCCTGGAGGGCGTCCTGCGCTGAGCCGGCCCGCGCCGCTGTCCCGGCCCGCGCCGCTGCCCCGCGCCGCCGTCTCAGCCCGCGCCGCCGCCGGCCCGGACCAGGCCGGTCTCGTAGGCGAGGACGACGACCTGGACCCGGTCGCGGAGGTTCAGCTTGGTGAGGATGCGGCCGACGTGCGTCTTGACCGTGGCCTCGGAGAGCACCAGGCGGGCCGCGATCTCCCCGTTCGACAGGCCCTGGGCGACCAGGAGCATGACTTCCCGTTCGCGTTCGGTGAGCTTGCCGATGTGCTTGTTCTTCGGTTCCTTGTCGGCGCTGGGCAGCATCGGCGAGAAGCGGTCGAGCAGCCGGCGGGTGGTGGACGGGGCCACGACCGCGTCGCCACTGTGCACGGAACGGATCGCGGCGAGCAGTTCGGCGGGCGGCACGTCCTTGAGCATGAAGCCGCTGGCCCCCGCCTTCAGCCCGGAGAAGGCGTACTCGTCGAGGTCGAAGGTGGTCAGGATGAGCACCTTCGGCGGGTCCTGCTGCGCGCAGATACGGCCGGTCGCCTCGACGCCGTCCAGCCGGGGCATACGGACGTCCATCAGGACCACGTCCACGGCGGTGGACCGCAGGATCTCGATCGCCTCCGCCCCGTCCCCGGCCTCGGCCACGACCTCCATGTCGGGCTGGGCGGCGAGCACCATCCGGAAGCCGGTCCGCAGCAGGACCTGGTCGTCGACGAGCATCACGCGGATGGCCGTGGTCATGGGGATCGTGTCCTGTCCTGGGTCGGTCGTGGTGGTGGTCGAAGTCTCGTAGTCCGTGAGGCAGGGGGCGGGCGGGACCGGGGTCAGTCCGGGGGCTTGAGCGGCAGCAGGGCGCTGATCCGGAAGCCGCCGCCGGGCCGGGGTCCCGCGTCCAGGGTGCCTCCGACCATGCCGACCCGCTCCCGCATCCCGATCATCCCGTGCCCGGCGCCGTCCGCGCCGCCGTCCTCGTACAGCTCGTGCGCCGCGCCCCGGCCGTCGTCCTCGATCAGCAGCCCGAGGCCGTCGTCGAAGTAGACCAGCCGGACGCTGGCCCCGGCGTCGGGTCCGCCGTGCTTGCGGGTGTTCGTCAGGGCTTCCTGCACGACGCGGTACGCGGTCAGCTCCACGCCGCTGGGCAGCGGGCGGGGGGTGCCCTCGACCTTGAAGTCGACCTCCAGGCCGGTCTGCCGCACCTGCGCGACCAGGTCCTCGATCTGCTCCACATCGGGCTGGGGGACGTACTCCCCGCTCTCCGGGGCGTCCCCGGTCCGCAGCACCCCGAGCAGCCGCCGCATCTCGGCGAGCGCCTGCCGGCCGGTGCTGGAGATGGTCTCCAGGGCCTGCTTGGCCTGGTCGGGGGCGGCGTCCATGACATAGGCGGCGCCGTCGGCCTGGACGACCATCACGGACACGTTGTGCGCGACGACGTCGTGCAGCTCGCGGGCGATCCGGGCCCGCTCGGCGGCGACGGCGACCTTGGACTGCGCCTCGCGTTCCCGCTCCAGGCGGGCGGCACGCTCCTCCAGCTGGTCGAAGTAGGCGCGCCGGGTCCGCAGCGAGTCCCCGAGCACCCAGGCCAGCACGAACGGCACGGTCATGATGACCGTCACGAAGATCACCTGGGGCCAGGACCCGCCGGGCTCGGCCTCCCACCGCAGCTGGGACAGGCCCGCCGCGCACAGGCTGCAGACCAGGGCGAGCCGGGACGCCCAGCGCTCCCCGACCGTGGCCACGGTGTACGTGATCACCAGCATCGCGAAGTTCCCGATGCCCGGCCGGACGTTGAACACCAACTGCACGACGCCCACCAGGATGGCGAGCAGCAGCATCTTCTCCGGGGCCTTGCGGCGCAGCGCCACCACCGTGGAGAGCCCCAGGACCACCGGAACGGCGACGAGCTCCTCGCGCCCCGCGTCGTACATGCCCGACACCATCGACACGCCGGAGAGCCCGAGGAGGACGACGGCCCAGAAGACGTCGACGCCCGTCGGGTGTCTGCGGATGAAATCGTAGAGGCGCTGCACGTAACCCAGCGTAGGGACAGCGGATCGGTGCCCGGGTCAACCGGAGGGTCGATCCAGGTCCTGGGACCGTACTCCCCAAGGTGGAGACTTGCCTACGTGACGGACGAGTGGCGTGGGTGGCGGGAGGCGGCTCAGACCGCTCTGTACGGATACGAGGGGTTTTATCGCAGCGCACTGCGAAGCCCGGAGGGACCGGCGGGCCATTTCCGTACGTCGGTCCACGCCTCGCCCCTCTTCGCGGCGGCGGTGGCCCGGCTGCTGACCGGAATCGCCGGGGAGCTGGGCACCGGCACGGTCGCGCTGGTCGACGTCGGGGCGGGGCGCGGCGAGCTGTTGACCGGAGTGCTGGCCGCGCTGCCCGAGGGGCTGGAGGTGACCCCGTACGCCGTCGAGGTGGCCGACCGGCCGCCGGGCCTGGACCCCCGGATCGAGTGGTGCGCGGAGCCGCCTACGGGGGTCACCGGGCTGCTGTTCGCCAACGAGTGGCTGGACAACGTTCCGGCGGAGGTGGCGGAGGCGGACGCGGACGGCGTCCCCCGGTACGTCCAGGTGCGGACGCCGGACGGCGCGGAGCGGCTCGGCGCCGCGGTGTCCGGGGCGGACGCGGCGTGGCTGGAGCGCTGGTGGCCGCTGTCCGCGCCGGGCGAGCGGGCGGAGATCGGCCGCCCCCGGGACGAGGCGTGGGCGGGCGCGGTCGGTTCGCTCGCCGCCGGTCTGGCCGTGGCGGTGGACTACGCGCATGTACGGGGCGCCCGGCCGCCCTTCGGGACGCTGACCGGCTTCCGGGGCGGGCGCGAGGTGCGTCCCGTGCCGGACGGTTCCTGCGACCTGACCGCGCATGTGGCGCTGGACGCCTGCGCGGCGGCGGTATCGGGGTCGGTGGCACACGCGAGTGCCGAGCTCACCGACCAGCGGGCGGCGCTGCACCGGCTGGGCGTCCGCGGTGACCGGCCGCCGCTGAGCCTGGCCGCCACCGATCCGGCGGGCTACGTCGCCGCGCTGGCGGCGGCGGGCGAGGCGGCGGAGCTGACCGCACGCGGCGGCCTCGGCGACTTCGGCTGGCTGCTGCACCGGGTGGACCCTGGCCGGACACCGGTCAGGGAATACTGTCCCGCATGACGGAGACGACGATCGGCATCGGCGGAGCGGCGGAGAGCACCGACATGGTGCTGAACATCGGTCCCCAGCACCCCTCGACGCACGGGGTCCTCCGGCTGCGGATCGTGCTGGACGGCGAGCGCGTCCAGCACGCGGAGCCGGTCATCGGCTATATGCACCGGGGCGCGGAGAAACTCTTCGAGGCGCGCGACTACCGCCAGATCATCATGCTCGCCAACCGCCACGACTGGCTCTCCGCCTTCTCGAACGAGCTGGGCGTCGTGATGGCCGTCGAGCGGATGCTCGGCATGGAGGTCCCCGAGCGCGCCGTGTGGACGCGGACGCTGCTCGCCGAGCTGAACCGGGTCCTCAACCACCTGATGTTCCTCGGCTCCTACCCTCTCGAACTCGGCGGCATCACCCCGGTCTTCCACGCCTTCCGGGAGCGCGAGGAGCTCCAGGCGGTGATGGAGGAGGTCTCCGGCGGGCGGATGCACTACATGTTCAACCGGGTCGGCGGACTCAAGGAGGACGTCCCGGCGGGCTGGGCCGGGCGGGTCCGCGACGCCGTCGCCTCCGTCCGCTCCCGCATGGACGTGTACGAGAACCTCGTCCTCGGCAACGAGATCTTCCGGGGCCGCACGCGCGACGTGGGCGTGCTGTCCGCCGGGGCGGTGCACGCGTACGGGGTGTCGGGGCCGATCGCCCGCGCCTCGGGCGTCGACTTCGATCTGCGGCGCGACGAGCCGTATCTCGCGTACGGGGAGCTCCAGGACACCCTGAAGGTCGTCACCCGGACCGAGGGCGACTGCCTGGCCCGCTTCGAGTGCCTGCTGGAGCAGACCCTCAACGCCCTGGACCTGGCCGACGCCTGCCTGGACCGGATGGCCGGCCTGGCGCCGGGGCCGATCAACCAGCGGCTGCCCAAGGTGCTCAAGGCGCCGGAGGGCCACACCTACGCCTGGACGGAGAACCCGCTCGGCGTCAACGGCTACTACCTGGTGTCCAAGGGCGAGAAGACGCCCTACCGGCTGAAGCTGCGCTCCGCCTCGTTCAACAACATCCAGGCGCTCACCGAGCTGCTGCCGGGCACCCTGGTCGCCGACATGGTGGCGATCCTGGGGTCGCTGTTCTTCGTCGTCGGCGACATCGACAAGTAGCCGGTCTCGCGCGTCAGGAGACCGCGCCGCGCAGTCGGGCCACGTCGATCTGCTCGGTCTCGTCGTGCGCGGTGAGGTCGATGACCTTGCCCACGGCCTGGTTCTGGACCGCTCCCGTGCGGTGGGCGGCGAGCGCCTCCTCGCCGACGACGTCCGCGAGGTCCTCGTTCTGTACGGACTCGATCGCGGCGTTCACCTGCGGGGAGTTCTGGGGGTTCGGGGAGTTCTGGGAGTTCTGGCTGTTCTGGGCGCTCTGGGCGCCGAAGAAGTCGAAGTTGCCCTGGGGGACCGGCTGGCGGCGCGCGGCGTACGGGACGACGGCCGATGCGGCCTGGATCGCGCGCGGCACGCGCACCGGCGCGATGGAGGCCGGGGCCTTCGCGCTCGGGAGCGCGGAAGCGTCGGGGGCCGGGGTGTTGACGGCCGGGGCGGCAGGGGCCGGGGCGGGCGGAGTGGTCGTGGGGCGGCGGTGCTGGTGGTCCAGGTGCTCGCCCGCCCCGGTGGCCGCCGCGTGCTTCCCCTTCGGGTCCTCCGCCTCCGCGTCCGCGTCCCGGTGCCGGTCCTGGACGGCCAGCTGACGCTGCCGGACCGCCTCCACCGTCCGGCGGGTCTCCTGGAGCGCCGCGTTGCGCGTGAGGTTCATCAGGGCCTCGTCCGCGCGGCGGTACGACTCCGGCGTCGGCGTGGACCTCGCGGGCGGCAGCTCCTTCGGAGCCGCGGCCTCGATGGCGAGCTGCCTGCGGCCCTCCAGCGCGCTGGCCCGCTCGGTCTCGGCGTTGGCGTAGCGGCGCAGCAGTCCGGCGTGCTCCCCGCGCAGCCCCGCGAGCTCCACCCGCTTGCGGCGGAGCTTGGTCTCCAGACGGGTGCGCAGCTCGCGCGACTCCTCCAGATCCTGCTCCAGCTCGGCTATCCGCTCCTCGGCCCGCCATTCGTCACTGGCGCGGGCCCGCGTCAGCTCGGCGACCCGCAGCCCCGCCGCCCGGTCCCAGCTGCGCATCAGATACGCGCCGGTGACGGCGGTGGCCGCCACGGCGGCCACCAGGCCGCGCAGGACCAGGGGTTCGGCCAGCAACCAGGCGCCGGCGGCACCGACGACCGACACTCCCGCCACCACGGAAGGCGGCAGGATTCTGTGGAGGGGCGGCGAATGGCGGTGGCGTCCACGTGGCATGGCCTGAAATTTACCGTGTGTACGCGTCACTTGGGGGGCCGCCCGGCAATCTGTTCCCCGCCGGTTACCTCACGGCCCCCCAAAAGTCCTTCCCGGGCCCGCCGCTCGCCTCTTTTATCTCCGGTTACCTCTGGTACTCCTTGATCAAGATCTACTTCTTGATCAGACCCTTCGACTCCAGATACTCCTTGGCCACGTCGACCGGCTTGGCGCGCTCGGCGTCGACCTTCCGGTTCAGCTCGGCGAGATCTTCCGTGGTGAGCGCGGCCGTGAGCTTGCCCAGCGCGTCGGCGATCTCCGGCGCGCCCGCGTCCTTGGTATTCAGAACGGGAAGAACGTTGTCCGCGTTCTGGAGCTTCTTGTCGTCCTCCAGGAACACCAGCCCGTCCAGCACGGCGTCCGTGGTGGTCGTCAGGACCAGCTGGACCTTGCCGTCGCGGACGGCCTGCTTGGACTGCGGGGTGCCGACGCCCTTGGGGTCGATACCCGTGACGTCGATGCCGTACGTCTTCTTCAGACCGGGTGCGCAGAACGGCCGCACCTCGCACTCGTCGCCCGCCGCGATCTTGACCTTGAGCTTCGACTTCCCGAGATCGGAAAGGGTCTTGAGGCTGTTCTTCTCGGCGAATTCCTTCGAGACCGCGAAGGCGTTCTGGTCAACGGCCTTCCCGGCCGGGAGGACCGTGAGGCCCAGCGGCCCGGCGAGCTTCTCCAGGGCGGCGACCGTGGCGTCGGCGTCCCCGGAGGCCACCGGCTCCGCCTGGGCCTTGTCGGCCCCGTTGACCTTGGCGTTGAGGAATTCGGCGATCGTGGCCGCGTACTCCGGTACGACGTCGATCTCGCCCTTCTCCAGCGACGGCTCGTACAGCTCACGGTTCTTCACCGTGGTGACCGAGGTGCTGTATCCGGCGTCGCCCAGAACCTGCGCGTACAGCTCGGCGAGCACCTTGGACTCGGTGAACGCGGCCGAGCCGACGACCAGGGAGCCCTTCTTGCCGTCGCCCGCCGAGGAGCCGGAGCCGCCCTTCTCCTTCTCCAGGCTGTCGCCGCCGCAGGCCGCGAGCGACCCGGCCAGCGCCACCATGCCGATGACCGCTCCGGCTATCCGCGAGGTCCTGCTCATGTGTTGTTCTCCGTCCGAACAGAAGAAAAGTAACCAGAAGAAACGCGACCGGAAGCAGAGCGACCGGAAGAAGGATGTGCGCTCACGCGGTCCGCCGGCGGCGCAGCGGTGAGAGCAGCCGGTCCAGGCCCACCAGCACGCCCTCCACCAGCAGGGCGAGACCGGCGACCAGGACAGCGCCCGCGAAGACCTGGGCGGTGTCGTAGGTGTTGAACCCGGCGGTGATGATCCGGCCGAGACCGCCGAGGCCGACCATCGCGGCGATCGACGCGGTGGCCACGACCTGGACCGCGGCGGACCGCAGCCCGGTCATGATCATCGGGTAGGCGAGCGGCAGCTCGACCCGGACGAAGAGCTGCCCGCCCGACATCCCCATGCCGCGCGCCGCCTCCACCACGGCCCGGTCCACCTCCCGCATCCCGACGTAGGCGTTGGTCAGCAGCGGCGGCACCGCGAACAGCACCAGCGCGATGATCGTGGGCCAGTACCCCGAGTTGCGCAGGGGCGTGACCATGAACAGGGCCAGCACCGCGAAGACCGGAATGGCCCGCCCCACGTTGGAGATGTTGACCGCGAGCGCGCCGCCCCTGCCGATGTGCCCCAGATACAGGGCGAGCGGCAGGGCTATCGCGCAGGCCACCGCCAGGGCGACCCCGCTCACGTACAGATGCTCGCCGAGCCGGTGCGCGGCCCCGCCGTCCCCCGACCAGTTGGCCCCGGTGGTCAGCCAGGTCCAGGCATCGCCGATGACTCCCACGGGTCAGCCCGCCTCCACCTTCGCCACGGCGGGCGGCCCCGCGTCCGTCTTCGCCACGGATGCCCCTGATGAACCGGACGCCCCGGATATTCGGGTCCAGGGCGTCAGCAGCCGCTGGAGGCCGAGCAGCAGCAGGTCCGCCGCCACCGCGAGCAGCACGCACAGCACCGAGGCGGTCAGCACCTGGGCCTTGAAGAAGCTGGGCAGCGCGTCCTCGATGAGGTTGCCGAGGCCCCCCTTGCCGACGAGCGAGCCGACCGTGGTCAGCGCGACCGTCGACACGGTGGCTATCCGCAGCCCCGCCATCACCGCGGGCAGCGCCAGCGGGAGCTCCACCTCCCACAGCAGCCGCGCCGGCCCGTATCCCATGCCGCGGGCGGCCTCCTTGGCCTCCTGCGGCACCGCTTCGAGCCCCGCCAGGATGTTGCGGACGAGGATGGTCAGCGAATAGAGCACCAGGCCCGTGACGACGAGCGCGGCCGACAGCCCGAACAGGGGCAGCAGCAGCGAGAACATCGCCAGCGAGGGCACGGTGTAGAGCACGGTGGTCAGCCCGAGCACCGGTCCGGCGAACCGCCGGCCCCGGCGGGCGAGCAGCGCCAGCGGAAGGGCCACCGCGAGCCCGATCAGCACCGAGACCACCGTGATCCCGATGTGCTGCACGGTCGCATCGGTCAACTCCTGGCTGCGGGAGCGGACATACTCCCCGCAGATCCAGTCGTTCGTCACCAGGCAGCTCTGCTCGGCCATCCGCCCCTCACCTCCTGCTTCCCTCCCGCCGGCCCGGATCGCCCCGGATCGAACTGATGACTGGCGAGCCTATCCTCGACCACTGACAATCGCGGAGGCTGTCGCATTCCGGCAACATGCCCTTCACAGAACGCCCTCCACAATGGGGAACCATGATCCGTTTCGAGCACGTCACCAAGCGGTACGCCGACGGCACCACCGCCGTCGACGACCTTTCCTTCGAGGTCGCCGAGGGTGAACTGGTCACGCTCGTCGGACCTTCCGGTTGTGGCAAGACGACCACCATGAAGATGGTGAACCGGCTGATCGAACCGACCGAGGGCGGGATATTCCTCGACGGGGACGACATATCCACCATCGATCCCGTCCAACTGCGCCGCCGTATCGGCTATGTGATCCAGCAGGTGGGACTCTTCCCGCACAAGACCGTGCTGGAGAACACCGCGACCGTTCCCCATCTGCTGGGCTGGAAGCGCGGAAAGGGGCGCGAACGCGCCGCCGAACTCCTCGACCTCGTAGGACTCGACCCCTCCGTTTATGGCGACCGCTATCCGGAACAGCTTTCCGGCGGCCAGCGCCAACGCGTGGGCGTGGCCCGCGCATTGGCAGCCGATCCGCCCGTTCTCCTGATGGACGAGCCTTTCGGGGCGGTCGACCCGGTCGTCCGCGAACGTCTCCAGAACGAATTCCTGAAACTCCAGGCCCAGGTCCGTAAGACCGTGCTGTTCGTCACGCACGACATCGAGGAGGCCGTCCGCCTCGGCGACCGGATCGCCGTCTACGGGCAGGGCCGCATCGAGCAGTTCGACTCCCCCGCCACCGTGCTCGGAGCCCCCGCGACCCCGTACGTGGCCGACTTCGTCGGCGCGGACCGCGGGCTCAAGCGGCTCTCGGTGACGCCCATCGAGGAGAGCGACCTCGACCAGCCGCCGGTCGTCCACCTCGACGACCCGCTGGCCACCGCCACCGAACGGCTCAGGTCCCAGGGCGCGCGCTGGGCGGTCGTCCTGGACGGCCGGGACAACCTCCACGGCTGGATCCCCGCCGACGCGACCGCCGACGCGAGCGGCAACGCCAAAGGCGCCACCAAGGGCACCGTCCGCGAACACGCCCGCCGGATGGAGGCCTGGCTCCCGCTCGGCGCACCCCTCAAGCAGGCCTTCGCCACCATGCTCCAGCACGACGCGGGCTGGATCGCGGTCATCGACAAGGAGAGCGAGGGCCGCTTCCTCGGCGTGCTGACCCCCGCCCGGCTGCACGAGGCCCTGCGCCGCTCGATCGACGCCGACGCCCAGGACGTACCGCGCGCCGAGGTCGCCGTGGAGACGGTGGCGACGATCGCCACCACCGCCTAGGCGGCAGGGGCTCAGTTCTCGCTGAGGCGGGCGCTCAGCCACTCCAGGGCCGGCGGGATCTCCCGCCGCCAGGTGGTGAAGTTGTGCCCGCCGCTGTCGAGCACGATGGACGACACCTTCGCGGGCGCCTTCACCTTCTCGATGAACTTCATCGTGCTCCTGAGGTTGCCCTCGCCCTGCCGGGACGTCGTCACCAGGAACGAACCGCCGGACGGCGGCCGGTTCTCCAGGGTCCACATCAGGTCGGCGCGGTTGCGCAGCTCCTGGTCCCCGTGGAACAGGTCGCCCGTCGTCGGGTCCTCGGCCGCCTTGTAGTACGCGGAGAGCCCGGCGCTCGCCGCGTACCGGTCCGGGTGGTGCAGCCCGACCTTCAACGCGCAGTAGCCGCCGGTCGAATTGCCGATGATCCCCCAGTTACGGGCCTTCTTGCCGACCCGGTAGGACCCCGTGATGGCCTCGGGGAGGTCCTTCGCGAAGAACGTCTCGGTCCGCGGGCCCTTCGGAACGTCCACGCACTCGGTGTCCCGGGGCGGCGCGACCGTCGGCCGCAGCATCACCAGGATCATCGGCTGCGCCGTGCCCGCCTTCACCCGCTCGTGCGCGGTCTGCGGGTAGCGCAGCCCCTTCAGCAGGTTCTCCGCCGTGCCCGGGTAGCCGGTGAGCACCACGACCGCCGGGAACTTCCGCCCGGCGTACGCCGCCTGGAAGTACTCCGGCGGCAGATAGACGTACGCCGGTGACTCGATGCCCGAGATCCGCCCCGAGACGACCACCTTGTCGATCCGCCCGCCGACCGACGGGACCCGGCCGCCCGGCACGTCCGGGTGCTGGGTACCGATCCGCGCCATGTGCCGCGAGCCGGACCCGTTCCCCGCATGGTCGGTGACCACACCCAGCTCCTGCTGACGGCCGAAGAGGTCGGCCCAGGAACCGTAGAAGAGGAAGGCGTTGTTGGCCGCCAGACCGACCGCGGCGAACAGGGTCAGCTGGGTGGCCAGCAGCAGCCCGATCCTGCCCGACACCGCGGCCACGCCCGGCCGGGCCAGGCGTGGCCAGAACCGGACCGTGGCGGCGAACAGCGCGACGGCCAGCACCGCCACGACGGCGAGCACTGCTGTGCTGGTGAGACCCATGAGTGAGCTTTCTCCGTGATTCCGTACAAGACGTGATTCCGGACCAGGGCCGGGAGCGGGAAATTTCCGGAATGTGGGTGAACCCTCGCTCCACAACCCACGTCCTAGAGGGCGCACATCGTCCGTGGGGCTCCGGCCGGCGGACTCGACGAATCTCTTGCGAAGCCACGGGAAGCGATGTCTGTCACGCTAGATGGGGATAATTCGGTGTCGGTTCCGCAGCGCGTCCGCCGGTTGTTCCACGGGCCGCGCCCGGAATCCGTACCGACGCTCGTCGGTACCGCCTGCACCGTCGTCGGGCTGATCGACATCGCCGCCGGGGTCTTCCCCCGCTTCCGGCACAGTCGGATGCACACCGTCGCCGAAGTGCTCCCCGGCGCGCTCGGCCCGTTCGCCGCCGCGCTCTCGCTGAGCGCGGGCATGCTCCTGCTGCTGCTCGCGCACGGGCTGAAGCGGCGCAAACGGCGGGCCTGGCGGGCGGCGGTGGCCCTGCTGCCCGCGGGGGCCGTGGCCCAGTTCGCGTACCGCCACTCGATCGTCGGGGTGCTCGTCTCGCTGACGCTCTGCTGGCTGCTGCTGCGCCACCGGGACCAGTTCCGGGCGCTGCCCGACCCGCGCAGCCGCTGGCGCGCGCTCGCCAACTTCGTCCTGCTCGGGGCCGGTTCGCTGGGGCTCGGGCTGATCATCGTCAGCGTCCACCCCGGCCGGGTCGTCGGAGACCCGTCCATCGCCGACCGCCTCCAGCACGTGCTGTACGGCCTGTTCGGCGTCGAGGGGCCCGTCGACTACGCCGGGCGGACCACCTGGACCGTGGCCTACTCGCTGGGCGCGCTCGGCCTGCTGACCGCCGTCACCACCATCTACCTCGCCTTCCGCCCCGAGCACCCGGCCGCCCGCCTCACCGAGGACGACGAGAGCCGGCTGCGGGCCCTGCTGGAGCGGCACGGCGGCCGGGACTCGCTCGGCCACTTCGCGCTCCGCCGCGACAAGGGCGTCGTCTTCTCCCCCAGCGGCAAGGCGGCCGTCTGCTACCGGGTCGTCTCCGGGGTGATGCTGGCCGGCGGCGACCCGATCGGGGACGTGGAGGCCTGGCCGGGTGCGATCGAGCGCTTCATGGACGAGGCGCAGGCGCACTCCTGGACCCCCGCCGTGATGGGCTGCAGCGAGACCGGCGGCCAGGTCTGGACCCGCGAGACCGGCCTCACCGCCCTGGAACTGGGCGACGAGGCGGTGGTGGACGTAGCGGATTTCTCCCTCTCCGGGCGCGCCATGCGGAACGTGCGCCAGATGGTCAAGCGCATCGAGCGCGGCGGCTACGAGACCCGGGTCCGGCGGGCACGTGACATCGGCGACACCGAGCTGGACCGGATCCGCCGCGCCGCCGCCGACTGGCGCGGCACCGACACCGAACGCGGCTTCTCCATGGCGCTGGGCCGGATCGGCGACCCGGCCGACGGCGACTGCGTGATCGCCACCGCCCACCTGCCGGGCTCCGAGGACGGGCCGCACGGCGACCTGAAGGCCGTCCTCCACTTCGTCCCCTGGGGGAAGGACGGGATGTCCCTGGAGCTGATGCGCCGCGACCGCTCGGCCGACCCCGGCATGAACGAGCTGCTGATCGTCGCCGCCCTCCAGGCCGCCGGGAAGCTCGACGTCGCCCGGGTCTCGCTGAACTTCGCGATGTTCCGCTCCGCGCTGGCCCGCGGCGAGCGGCTCGGCGCGGGACCGGTGCTGCGCTGCTGGCGCGGGCTCCTGATCTTCCTCTCGCGCTGGTTCCAGATCGAGTCGCTGTACAAGTTCAACGCCAAGTTCCAGCCCCGCTGGGAGCCCCGCTTCGTGGTCTTCCGCACCAGCCGCGACCTGCCCCGCATCGGGATCGCGGCGATGCGGGCGGAGGGCTTCGTGAACTTCTCGCTGCCCCGGCCGTTCCGCTCACGGGGCCCGCGCCCGTGCGGCCACGCCCCGCGTACGCCGTCGGAGCACACGGTGAGCGCGGCATGAGCGCGGCACACAGGGTCCACGGCAGGTCCTAGTCTGGTCGTATGAGTACGTCACGCACGCGGGGCACGGTCCGAGGACTGCCGGAGTGGGACCGCTGTGCGGTCATGGGGGTCGTCAACGTGACGCCCGACTCCTTCTCCGACGGCGGCCGCTGGTTCGACACCACGGCCGCGGTCAAGCACGGTCTGCACCTGGTCTCCGAGGGTGCGGACCTGGTGGACGTGGGCGGTGAGTCGACCCGCCCGGGCGCCAGCCGGGTGGACGAGGCCGAGGAGCTGCGCCGGGTCGTCCCGGTCGTCAAGGGGCTGGCCTCCGAGGGCGTCACCGTCTCCGTGGACACCATGCGCGCCCGCGTCGCCGAGCAGGCCGTCGCCGCCGGGGCCGCCCTGGTCAACGACGTCAGCGGCGGCCTCGCCGACCCCGACATGATCCCGGCCGTCGCCGCCGCCGAGGTCCCGTTCGTCGTGATGCACTGGCGCGGCTTCAGCGAGTCGATGAACAGCCGCGCGGTGTACGGGGACGTCGTCGCCGAGGTCCTCGACGAGCTGCGGCAGCGGATGGACGCGGTGATCGCGGGCGGGGTCGCCCCGGAGCGCGTCGTGATCGACCCCGGCCTCGGCTTCGCGAAGGACGCCGGCCACGATCTGTCGCTGGTCGCGCACCTGGCCGACCTGCACGTACTGGGCCGCCCGCTGCTGGTGGCCGCCTCCCGCAAGCGTTTCCTCGGACACGTCCTGGCCGGTCCGGGCTCGGCCCCGCCGCCGCCCGCCCGCGAACGGGACGCGGCGACCGCGGCCGTCTCCGCGCTGTCCTCGGCGGCCGGCGCCTGGGCGGTCCGGGTCCACGAGGTACGGGCCACCGCCGACGCCGTCCGCGTCGCCCGCGCGGTCGAGGGAGCCGCGTGAACGAGGAACACGCACAGGCCGCCGCCGACATCGCGGAGGTCGAAGCGGCCAACACCGCCTTCTACGAGGCGCTGGAACGCGGCGACCACGACGCGCTCACCGCCGCCTGGCTGCCGGGCGAGGACCTCACCGTCTCCTGCGTCCACCCGGGCTGGCCGGTGCTCACGGGCCGGGGCGAGGTGCTGCGCAGTTACGCCCTGATCATGGCGAACACCGAGTACATCCAGTTCTTCCTGACCGACGTCAACGTCTCGATGACCGGCGACACCGCTCTGGTGACCTGCACCGAGAACATCCTCAGCGGCGGCCCCGCCGAGGAGGGCAACGCGCTGGGCCCGCTCGTGGGCCAGCTGGTCGTCGCCACGAACGTGTTCCGGCGCACCGCCGACGGCTGGAAGCTCTGGTCCCACCACGGGTCACCCGTCCTGACGGAATCCGATGAGGACGACGACGAGGAAACACCCTCCTGAGGAGGAAACACCCTCCCGAGTGGGTACGGGACCGATAGGGATTGGAACCGGCGCCCACCGGGTATGGGCGGCTATCAGCCAGGTGAGGCGCTGTCCGAGGCCCCCACGGGCGAGCACTGTCGGTGCTCGCAGGTAGATTCGGAAAAAGGCACCTCGCCGCCCGCACGCGGCCGGGTGCCTCTCGACCAACGACAGCAGGAGTGATTCGCGTGGATCGTGTCGCGCTGCGCGGCCTCAAGGCCCGTGGGCACCATGGTGTCTTCCCCCGGGAGCGGGAAGAGGGCCAGACCTTCATCGTCGACCTGGTGCTCGGCCTCGACACCCGCCCCGCGGCAGCCACCGACGACCTGGCCCGCACCGTGCACTACGGCGTGGTGGCCGAGGAGGTCGTCGACGTGGTGACCGGTGAACCCGTCGATCTGATCGAGACGCTCGCCGAGCGCATCGCCCAGCAGTGCCTGAAGCACGAAGGCGTCCAGGAGGTCGAGGTGGTGGTGCACAAGCCGGACGCGCCGATCACCGTCCCCTTCGACGACGTGACCATCACCATCACCCGGAGCCGAGCATGACTGCATTTTCCACCGAAGGGCAGAGCGACCCGACCGTACAGCCGGTCCCGACCGCCGTCGTCCGGCAGGTGGACGCCGCGGACGTCACGCTCTCCAACCCCAAGATGGCCGTGATCGCCCTCGGCTCCAACCTGGGCAACCGCCTGGAGACCCTCCAGGGGGCCGTCGACGCCCTGGAGGACACCCCGGGCCTGCGGGTCAAGGCCGTCTCCCCGGTGTACGAGACGGAGCCCTGGGGCGTCGAGGCGAACTCCCAGCCCTCGTACTTCAACGCGGTCATCCTCGTGAAGACGACGCTGCCCCCCGCCTCCCTGCTGGAGCGCGGCCAGGCCGTCGAGGAGGCCTTCGACCGGGTCCGCGAGGAGCGCTGGGGCCCGCGCACCATCGACGTCGACATCGTGGCGTACGCCGACGTCCTCTCCGACGACCCGGTGCTCACGCTCCCCCACCCGCGCGCCCACGAGCGGGCCTTCGTCCTCGCCCCCTGGCACGACGTGGACCCCGAGGCCCAGCTGCCCGGCGCCGGGCCGGTGGCCCAGCTGCTCGCCGAGGTCGGCCGCGACAGCGTGCTGCCCCGCGCCGACCTGGAACTGCGCCTGCCGGAGTAATCGTTAGGGTCTGTCGTTTGGATCAGGCCGGATCAGGGAGCGGGGTCCGGTGCGTGCAGCTGCAAGGCGGAGGAGGGAGTCACTGCGGAGCATTGGCGACTGACGACAACGCCGCAGATGCGCGTGCCGGGGCCCGCGAGCCCGGCCTGATCCAAACGACAGGCCCTAAGCTCGACGGACGGTGGTCCGGCACACGGCCGGACCGGGCACAGGCGGCGCGAAGGGCGGCTCACTCGGTGAAGCAACTACGGCTCGGGGTGCTGGCGGGCCTCTTCACCGCCGCCGGTGTCCTCTCCTGGGGCGGAGCCCGCCTCTGGGACTCCCTCGGCACCCTGCCGAGCGTCCCGCTGGCCGCGTCGATCGTGCTCGCCGTCATCGCGGCGATCCTCCTCGCGACCGCCCTCTCCACCCGCGCCCGCCTCCGCGCCCAGCGCGAACGCCGCCCCGGCGCCAAGGGCGTGGAGCCCCTGTTCGCGGCCCGCGCGGTCGTCTTCGGCCAGGCGAGCGCCCTGGTCGCCGCCCTGGTCGCCGGAGTGTACGGCGGCACCGGCGTCTTCCTCCTGAGCTACCTCGACATCCCGCCCCGCCGCGACCAGGCCATCTACGCGGGCGCGGCGGTGGTGGCCGGCATCGCGGTCATCGCGACCGCCCTCTTCCTGGAGCGCGTCTGCCGCCTCCCGGAGGACGGCAACGACCACGACGGCACGGGCGCGGCAGCCGCCTAGAGCGGTCGCCGCGCCGGGTCACGCCGCCTCGCGAGCCAGGTGCCCGTTCACCAGAAACGTGGGATGCGGCCGGAGACGGTATCCGTACAGGGTGAACGGCTTGCCCGGCGCGGTGCGCGGCCGTACGGACTCGACCGTCACCCAGCTCGATTCCACCGGATCGGCGTCGTGATGCTCCGGCCGGAACGTGCCGCGGGCCGCCCAGCGGTCCACTACGGTCAGATGCGACGCCAGGCCCTTCCTGGCGGGAGTGAACCGCGCCCCGATGATCGCGGCCAGGTCGACGAGAAACGGCACGTTGGCGCTGACCAGAGTCCGGCCGGCCCAGTGCTTGGCCCGGCACCCGTCGCCGTCCGCGTATCCGTCCAGGAAGCCGTCGAAGACCTCCCGGTCCCGCAGCACCACTCGGGGAAACCCCTGCCGCAAGTGGTGCGCGTCACCACCCACGTACTGGCGCAGCGCGTCGGAGAGGTAGGAGGACACCACGCGCACCCGGAAGCCCGGGATGTCCCGGCCCAGGTACCCGGAGGGCCGCGTCACGGGCTGGGGCCTGGCCTCCAGACCTGTCGCCTCGGTGAGACTTCGCGCGTAGCGGGTGGCGAACGCTTCGTCGTTCACCACGAGCGAGACGTAGTTCCTGCCCACCGTGCCGTCCGCGCAGGTAGCACCCACGAAGTAGCCGAACGCGTATCCCACGCGGAACGTGAACCGTTCGCGGCAGAGCTTGCGGGCGTGCGTCCACGCGACGGCACTGCCCGCCGCATCCCCGGCGCGGGTCCAGCCGTCCGGTGTGGCCAGCAGGAGATCCGGAGCCGCTGTGAAGGCCGCGTGGCTCGTGACGACTTCCACGGCCGATCGCACCTTGACCGCCGTCACGTCCGTGACCGTGGTCTGCGCCGCACGGGATCCGTCCAGCGTCCACAGCCTGGTACCGACGCCTATGCCCCGGGCCCGGAGGCGCCCTCCCACCGCGTTCACGGTCTGCCTGCTGGGTAACCCGTAACTCATGCGACGCTCCTCGGCCCGTTCACCATCACAGGCCGAGGAGCGTATCGGGCACCACTGACAAAGCGGGCTAGCGCGCCAGTATCAGGCTCATGGCCTCCGCCCGGGTCGAGGCGTCCCGCAGCTGACCGCGTACGGCCGACGTCGTGGTCTTCGCCCCGGGCTTGCGGATGCCTCGGACGGACATGCACATGTGCTCCGCCTCGATCACCACGATCGCGCCCCGCGCCTCCAGGATCCTCATGAGCGAGTCCGCCACCTGCGTGGTGAGCCGTTCCTGCACCTGGGGCCTGCGGGCGAAGACATCCACCAGTCGGGCCAGCTTCGACAGGCCGGTGATCTTCCCAGTGTCGGCCGGGATGTACCCGACGTGCGCGACACCATGGAAGGGCAGGAGGTGGTGTTCGCAGAGCGACATGATCTCGATGTCCTTCACGAGGACCATCTCGTCGTGCCCCAGGTCGAAGGTCGTGGTGAGCACGTCCTCGGGCTCCTGGCGCAGGCCCGCCAGAATCTCCTTGTACGCCCGCGCCACCCGCCCCGGCGTCTCCCGCAGGCCCTCGCGGTCCGGGTCCTCTCCAACGGCGATCAGCAGTTCGCGTACGGCCGCCTCGGCCCGCTTCTCGTCGAATTCGCCGATCGAACCCTGGCCGTCCAGCGTCACCGGGTCGGTCATCTGTGCCTCGTTCCTCTGTGCTGTCCCCTGCGCGGGTTCGCGCTCGGACCTCGCAGGCATACGGAAAAGCCGCGCCCCCACAGGCTAAAACCTGGGGGGCGCGGCATCCATTCCGGGACCGGGTCGGCCCCCGTGACGGGGGTCTCACCGGAGTCGGTCCGGGACTAGCTCTCGGGACGCTCCTCGGGGATCGCCTCGGTGGACGGGGCGATGTCCTTCGTCAGGTCCGTCGGGGCGATCTCCGGCGGGGTGGCCGAACCATTGGCGGTCGAAGCGCCGTTGGTGAGGGCCAGCTCCTTGGGAGAGAGCACCGGGGGCCGCGTCGACGGGGTGCGTCGGGCGGATCCGGTCCATGCCGGGCGGGCGGGGCGCCGGACGAGCGGGGCGAAGATCTCCGCGATCTCGTCCTTGCCCAGCGTCTCCTTCTCCAGCAGTTCGAGCACCAGGGCGTCGAGGATGTCGCGGTTCTCGACGAGGATCTCCCACGCGTCGTTGTGGGCGGTCTCGATGAGCTTCTTGACCTCCTCGTCGACCAGTGCCGCGACCTCTTCCGAGTAGTCGCGCTGGTGGCCCATCTCGCGGCCCAGGAAGGGCTCCGAGTTGTCGCCGCCGAACTTGATCGCGCCGAGCCGCTCCGTCATGCCGTACTGCGTGACCATCGCGCGGGCCGTTGCCGTGGCCTTCTCGATGTCGTTCGCGGCGCCGGTGGTCGGGTCGTGGAAGACCAGCTCCTCGGCCGCACGCCCGCCCAGCATGTACGCCAGCTGGTCGAGCATCTCGTTGCGGGTCGTGGAGTACTTGTCCTCCTCCGGGAGCACCATCGTGTAACCGAGGGCGCGGCCGCGGGAGAGGATCGTGATCTTGTGGACCGGGTCCGACTGGGGGGAGGCCGCCGCGACCAGGGCGTGTCCGCCCTCGTGGTACGCGGTGATCTTCTTTTCCTTCTCGGACATGATCCGGGTCCGCTTCTGCGGGCCCGCCACGACGCGGTCGATGGCCTCGTCGAGACTCTCGTTGTCGATGAGCTTCTTGTTGCTGCGCGCCGTCAGGAGCGCGGCCTCGTTGAGCACGTTCGACAGGTCGGCGCCGGTGAAGCCGGGCGTGCGTCGGGCGACGGCGCCGAGGTCGACGCCCTCCGCCACGGGCTTGCCCTTCTGGTGCACCTTGAGGATCTCCAGCCGGCCCTGCATGTCCGGGCGGTCGACCGCGATCTGCCGGTCGAAGCGTCCCGGGCGCAGCAGAGCCGGGTCGAGGATGTCCGGGCGGTTCGTGGCGGCGATCAGGATGACGCCGCCCTTCACGTCGAACCCGTCCATCTCGACGAGCAGCTGGTTGAGCGTCTGCTCGCGCTCGTCGTGACCGCCGCCCATGCCGGCGCCGCGGTGGCGGCCGACGGCGTCGATCTCGTCGACGAAGACGATCGCCGGGGCGTTCGCCTTGGCCTGCTCGAAGAGGTCGCGCACCCGGGAGGCGCCGACGCCGACGAACATCTCGACGAAGTCGGAACCGGAGATCGAGTAGAACGGCACGCCCGCTTCGCCGGCGACGGCGCGTGCGAGCAGCGTCTTGCCCGTACCGGGCGGCCCGTAGAGCAGGACGCCCTTGGGGATCTTGGCGCCGACGGCCTGGAACTTCGCCGGCTCCTGGAGGAACTCCTTGATCTCGTGGAGTTCTTCGACCGCCTCGTCGGATCCGGCCACATCGGAGAAGGTCGTCTTGGGGGTGTCCTTGGTGATCAGCTTGGCCTTGGACTTGCCGAACTGCATGACCTTGGAACCGCCGCCCTGCATCTGATTCATCAGAAACAGGAAGACGACCACGATGAGGACGAAGGGCAGCAGCGAGAGCAGGATCGAGATGAACGGGGACTGCTTCGACGGCGAGACGGTGTAACCCTTCTCGATGTCACCGTTCTCGAACTTCTGCTGCAGCGTGTTGGCGAGCTCGACGCCCTGGTTGCCGATGTAGCTCGCCTGGAACTTGTTGCCGGACTCGCCTTCGAGCTTCTGGCCGTCCTTCAGCTGGATCTTGAGGATTTGTTCGTCACCGGTGGTGAGCTTGGCCTCTTCCACCTGGTTCTTACTGATCGCCTGGATCACCTTGCCGGTGTCCACCGTCTTGTGGCCGCCAGACGAGCCGACGACCTGCATCAACACGACCACGGCGAGGACGGCCAGCACGATCCACATGACCGGCCCACGGAAGTATCGCTTCACGTCCATCCATACGGAGCGAAGACGCCCCGTCCCTCCTGCCCGTAGGTAAATGCTGCTGTTTGAAAAGACTGTTCTTCGGACGGTACCCCAGCATCGTCACCCGCGACTGCCGGGTACGACGGAGAAACCTGCTTTCGAAGCTCCAACGGCCCGAGGGCGGCGAGGGTTCCCCGGCGGGTCGGCCGGGGTCAGCCGCCGTAGACGTGCGGGGCGAGCGTGCCGACGAAGGGCAGGTTGCGGTACTTCTCCGCGTAGTCCAGCCCGTAGCCGACGACGAACTCGTTGGGGATGTCGAAACCGATCCACTTCACATCGATCGCGACCTTTGCGGCATCCGGCTTGCGCAGCAGGGTGCAGACCTCGAGCGAGGCCGGCTCCCGGGAGCCCAGGTTGGACAGCAGCCAGGACAGTGTCAGCCCGGAGTCGATGATGTCCTCGACGATCAGGACGTGCTTGCCCTTGATGTCGGTGTCGAGGTCCTTGAGGATCCGGACGACGCCCGAGGACTGCGTGCCCGCCCCGTACGAGGAGACGGCCATCCAGTCCATCGTGACGGGGGTGGACAGCGCGCGCGCCAGGTCCGCCATGACCATCACCGCGCCCTTGAGGACGCCGACGAGGAGCAGGTCCTTGCCCGCGTACTCCGCGTCGATCTTCGCGGCCAGTTCGACGAGCTTCGCGTCGATCTCTTCCTTGGTGAGGAGCACCGACTGAAGGTCGGTACCCATGTCCTTCTCGTTCACCCACGTCTCTTTCTCTGCCTGCCGGCCCGGGGCGCGCCCCGGGCCGGGCCGGCTGTTCGCCTGCACTTCAGCCGCTTGCGCGTCAGCTCTGCCGAATGACCAGTCTGCCACCCTGCCGCATCGCCTCGACGCGGCCGGGCAGGTTGATGGCCCGCTGGCCGCGCCAGCCGGTGATCAGGCGGTCGACTTCTTCGAGGTGCCGGGCGAAGAGGGAGCCGGCGGGCGCCCCGGCCTCGATCAGTGCGCGGCGCAGCACCCGGCGGCGTACCGCGGGCGGCAGGACGTAGAGCTTGGCGCACTCCAGGCGGCCGGTGTCGTCGCGTACGGAGAGCTCGGCCTCGGCGGCCCAGGTGTCCAGGGCGTCGGCGTCGTCGCGGGAGAGCTGGGCGGTGCGGGCGAGGGCTTCGACGACGCCTTTGCCGAGCGCCTTCTCGAGGGCGGGCAGGCCTTCGTGGCGGAGCCGGGAGCGGGTGTAGGCGGGGTCGATGTTGTGCGGGTCGTCCCAGACGGGCAGGGACTGGACCAGGCAGGCCTTGCGGGCGGTCTGCCGGTCGAGCTGGAGGAAGGGGCGGCGGTAGCGGCCGGCCGGTCCGGAGGCGGCGGCCATGCCGGAGAGCGAGCGGATGCCGGAGCCGCGGGCGAGGCCGAGGAGGACGGTCTCGGCCTGGTCGTCGCGGGTGTGGCCGAGGAGGACGGCGGCGGCGCCGTGGCGTTCGGCGGCGGCGTCCAGCGCGGCGTAGCGGGCGTCGCGGGCGGCGGCCTCGGGGCCGCCCTCGCGTCCGACGTGCACGGCGACGGCCTCGACGGGGTCGAGGTCCATGGCGGTGAGCCGGGTGACGACCTCGGCGGCGCGGAGATCCGATCCCGGCTGGAGGTTGTGGTCGACGGTGATGCCGCCGGCCCGGACGGCGAGTTTGCGGGCCTCGAACGCGAGCGCGGAGGCGAGCGCCATGGAGTCGGCGCCGCCGGAGCAGGCGACGAGCACGAGTGGGGTGTCGGGCCGTTCGGGGAGTGCTGTGCGGGGGCTGCCCGCGGCGCCGGCCTCGGCGTAGCGGGAGCGGGCGGCGTGCGCGGGGCGCCTCGCCGCTTCGGCGGGCCGGTCGTGGCCGTCGTGCCGGTGGAATTCGGTGAGTACGTCGTGGAGTACGCGGCGGACCGCCAGGCGTATCGCCGCGACCGCAGGATGGGGACCCATGTCCGGTGCCCTTCGTGGAGTTCGGGAGGAGCGTCGAGCGCCGGAACGCGTGAGTCCCGTCACTCAGAGTGCGTCGATGGTGACAGAGGCAAGCTGTTCATCGAGCATTGCACGCCTTCCCATGCCCCTATGGTCCCTCGGATGGGTGATTGGAGGGCCAATTTCCGCCTGCGGGACGGCTGGAGGTCAGGATTCGGCCTTACGGTGCACCCGCGCGACCCAGTCGGCGGGCTTGGCGATCTCGGCCTTGGTCGGCAGGGTGTTCGGTGAGGTCCACACGCGGTTGAAGCCGTCCATGCCGACCTCTTCGACGACCGATCGTACGAACTTCTCGCCGTCCTTGTACTGCCGGAGCTTGGCGTCCAGGCCGAGGAGCTTGCGCAGGGCCTGGTCGAGGCGGCCCGCGCCCTGGGCGCGGCGCTGCTGGAACTTCTCCCGGATCTCGGCGACGGAGCCGACGACCTCGGGGCCCACGCCGTCCATCACGAAGTCGGCGTGGCCCTCCAGGAGGGACATGACGGCGGTGAGGCGGCCGAGCACCTCGCGCTGGGCGGGGGTCTGGACGATGTCGACGAGGCTGCGGCCGCCGTCCTCGCCCTGTTCGCCCTCGGGGCGTCCGGCGCCGGAGAGGGACTGGGCGGCCTCGCGGAGCCGCTCCACGAAGGTCATCGGGTCGACGTCGGTCTCGTCGAGGAACGTCTGGATCTCGCCCTGGAGGTGGTCGCGGAGCCAGGGCACGCCGGTGAACTGGGTGCGGTGGGTCTCCTCGTGGAGGGCGACCCAGAGCCGGAAGTCGTGCGGGTCGACGTCCAGCTCGCGTTCGACGTGGACGATGTTCGGGGCGACGAGGAGCAACCGGCCGCCGCCGTTGGCGGAGGCGGGGAGGTCGCGGGTGGCGGGGGCGAAGGTCTCGTACTGGCCGAGCACCCGGGAGGCGAGGAACGAGAGCAGCATGCCCAGTTCGACGCCGGTGACCTTGCCGCCGACCGCGCCGAGGACGACGCCGCCGGGTCCGCCGGAGCGGCGGCTCTCCATCTTGGTGAGCAGGGGGCGCAGCAGTTCGCGGAAGCCGGCGACGTTGGCCTTGATCCAGCCGGCCCGGTCGACGACGAGGACGGGGGTGTCCTCGGGTTCGGTCCCCTCGGGGATCATCCGGGTGAAGAGCCGGACGTGTTCCTCCGAGGCCTTGGCGTGCCGCCGGAGCTCCGCGACGACGGCACGGGCCTCCTCGCGGCTGATGTCGGGCCCGGGCCTCACCAGTCGGGTCGCGGTCGCGACCGCGAGGTTCCAGTCGACCATCTCTGCACCACCGATGCTCGTCATGCGTCAACCGTACGTGAGGCCTTCGCCCGGCGGTGGGGTGTTGGGCGCTCTTCGGGTGCCGGGGGCTCAGCCCGCCGGTCCTGCGAGTGCGGTGGCCAGGGCGTCGAGGGCGGCTTCGGCGTCGGGGGCGGATTCGGTGCCGGAGGCGAGGAAGGCGAAGGCGAGGAGCCGGCCCCGCGGGTCGACGACGGTTCCGGCGAGGGAGTTGACGCCGCGCAGGGTGCCGGTCTTGGCGCGGATCAGGCCGGTGCCCCCGGAGCTCTTCTCGTAGCGGGCGTCGAGGGTGCCGCTGAAGCCGGCGACCGGGAGGCCGGTGAGGACGGGGCGCAGTCCGGGGCGGTCGGGGTCGGCGGCGCGGGCGAGGAGGGCGGTGAGGAGGGCGGGGGTGACCCGGTCCTCGCGGTCCAGGCCGCTGCCGTCGGCGAGGTGGGCGCCGGCGACCGGGACCCGGAGCTTCTTGAGTTCGTTGGTGACGGCGCGGCGGGCTCCGGCGAACGAGGCGCTCTCGCCCTTGGCGATGGCGGTCTGCCGGGCGAGGGCCTCGGCGATGTCGTTGTCGCTGTTGGTGAGGGTGCGTTCGACGAGGGCGGAGAGCGGGGCCGAGTGGTGGGTGGCGACGGTGCGGGCCTTGTCGGCCGGGCGGGCCTCGCGGGGGGCGCCGGTGACCTTGACCCCGGCCTTCTTCAGCTGGGCGGCGAAGGCGCGGGCGGCGTCGCCCGCGGGGTCCTCGCTGCGCTCGGCGGTGCCGCGGTCGGTGTCGTCGAGGCGGCCCTCGTTCACCATCAGGGCGGTGACGGGGGCGATGTTCTCGTTGGGGCTGATCGGGTGGAGGACGGGGCCGGTGTAGCGGGAGGTGTCGTACGTGAGCCGTACGGAGGTGCCGTCCTCCTCGCGCAGGGCCTCGGCGGCCTCGGTGGCCATCGCGCGCAGGGCCGCCCTGCTGAGCGTGGGGTCGCCGCCGCCGACGAGGGTGAGGGTGCGGGAGTCGGGGGAGAGCGCGGCGGTGGTGGCGATGCGGTGGTCGGGGCCCAGGACGGAGAGCGCCGCGGTGGTGGTGGCGATCTTGACGGTGGAGGCCGGGGTCAGGGCGGTGTCGGCGCCGTGGCCGTACAGCTGCTTGCCGGTGGCGGTGTCGACGACGGACGCGGCGACCTCGGTGCCGAGTGCGGGCACGCCGATGAGCGGGGCGAGGGTGTCGCGGAGCGCGGCGGGGTCCTGGGGGGCGTCGTGGGTGGTGGTGCCGAGGGCGGGCAGGACGGGCGGGGCGCTGGGGGCCGGGCGGGGGTCGTCGGGCGTCGGGCGTCCGTGATGTGCGCCACCTGTGCGGTCCGCGGTGACGGCGAGTGCCCGCTCGGCCTTACGCTGACCGTTGTCCCAGGGGCCGGCGGCGAGGACGGCGCCGGTGGCGACGACCAGGCCGAGCGTGGCGGAGCCTGCGATGACCTGCCAGGTGTACGACCCGTTGTGTCTGTTCTTCAGGACCTTCAGCCTGCCCCACGGGTCCGACGGGCGCATCGACGGTCTTTCCACCGGCTCGGCCACCGTTGACCAGCCCCTTTCGCGAGCACTCTTCTGCGTGGGGGACACTTAATCACCAGTCGTATGTGTTGATCATGGAGGAGCCACCCGTGGAGTTCGACGTCACCATCGAGATCCCGAAGGGTTCGCGGAACAAGTACGAGGTGGACCACGAGACCGGTCGGATCCGCCTGGACCGTCGACTCTTCACCTCGACCAGCTACCCGGCCGACTACGGCTTCGTCGAGAACACCCTCGGCGAGGACGGCGACCCGCTGGACGCGCTGGTCATTCTGGACGAGCCGACCTTCCCCGGTTGCCTCATCAAGTGCCGCGCCATCGGCATGTTCCGGATGACCGACGAGGCGGGCGGCGACGACAAGCTGCTCTGCGTCCCGGCGTCCGACCCGCGCGTCGAGCACCTGCGCGACATCCACCACGTGTCGGAGTTCGACCGCCTGGAGATCCAGCACTTCTTCGAGGTCTACAAGGACCTGGAGCCGGGCAAGTCCGTCGAGGGCGCCGACTGGGTCGGCCGTACCGAGGCGGAGGCCGAGATCGAGGCCTCGTACAAGCGTCTTGAGGCGCAGGGCGGCAAGCACTGACGTCCCTCTTCCGGTTCCGTTTGTGAGCCGGACGGCCGTACGGGAACGGGCGGCACACCTTCGCGGGTGTGCCGCCCGTTTCGCTGTCCGCACTCCTGCGCGTGCGGGGCCCATGCCGGTGGCCATACTGGGCAGACGTGCGGCGGGAGACACCCCCAGTGATGTGCGGTCGAGGAGGAACGAGGTCGAGTGGTGGCGGAATCGGGCGGTCCTGAGGACCAGAAGCCCCAGTCCGACGAGGCGCGGAGCGCTTTCTCTCCGCCCGCGGGGACGATGCATCCGGTGTCGCCGCCCGAGGAGGACCACCCGACGTCGGAGTTCGCGCTGCCGACCGGTGTGCACCAGGAACCGAGTGGTCCGGCCGCGTCGGGCGGCGGTTCCGGGGGCGGTTCGAACTCCGACACGCTGAGTTCCGCTTTCACGCCGCCGAGCACGTACAACGCCCAGCAGTCGCCGCCCGCGTTCACCCCGGCGCAGGGCATTCCGATGGTCAGGCTGACCAAGGAGGCGCCCTGGCAGGACCGGATGCGCACGATGCTGCGGATGCCGGTGACCGAGCGTCCGGCCGCGGAGTCCATCCAGCGCACCGACGACGAGACGGGCCCGGCGGTGCCGCGCGTGCTCGACCTGACGCTGCGTATCGGGGAGCTGCTGCTGGCGGGCGGTGAGGGCGCCGAGGACGTCGAGGCGGCGATGTTCGCGGTGACCCGTTCGTACGGTCTCGACCGCAGTGAGCCGACGGTCACGTTCACGCTGCTGTCCATCTCGCACCAGCCGTCGCTGGTCGACGACCCGGTGACGGCGAGCCGTACGGTACGTCGCCGGGGCACCGACTACACGCGGCTGGCGGCCGTGTTCCGGCTGGTCGACGACATCACGAGCACCGATGCCGACGTCTCGCTGGAGGAGGCCTACCGCCGTCTCGCGGAGATCCGCCGTAATCGCCACCCGTACCCGGGCTGGGTGCTGACGGCGGCCGCCGGGCTGCTGGCCGGTTCGGCCTCCGTGCTGGTCGGCGGCGGGTTCCTGGTGTTCATCGTGGCGGCGGCGGGCGCGATGCTCGGCGACCGGCTGGCGTGGCTGTGTGCCGGGCGCGGGCTGCCGGAGTTCTACCAGTTCACGGTGGCCGCGATGCCGCCGGCCGCGATGGGGGTGGCGCTGACGCTGACCCATTCGACGGACATCCGCCCGTCCGCGGTGATCACCGGTGGGCTGTTCGCGCTGCTGCCGGGGCGGGCGCTGGTGGCGGGGGTGCAGGACGGGCTGACCGGTTACTACATCACCGCGTCGGCCCGGCTCCTGGAGGTCATGTACTTCTTCATCGGGATCGTCGCGGGCGTGCTGATCATCCTGTACCTGGGGGTGCAGCTGGGGGCCCAGCTCAATCCCGAGGCCCAGTTCGTGGCCCATGACCGGCCGGTGATCCAGATCCTGGTGTCGATGTCGCTGAGCCTGGCCTTCGCGGTGCTGCTCCAGCAGGAGCGCTCGACGGTGCTGGCGGTCACGCTCAACGGCGGCGTGGCCTGGATCATCTTCGGGGCGATGGCCAGGACCGGGGACATCTCGCCGGTCGCGGCGACGGCGGTGGCGGCCGGTCTGGTGGGCCTGTTCGGCCAGCTGTTCTCGCGCTACCGGTTCCACTCCTCGCTGCCGTACATCACGGCGGCGATCGGGCCGCTGCTGCCGGGTTCGGCGACGTACTTCGGTCTGCTGGGCGTGGCCCAGAACGATGTGACCCGGGGGCTGACCTCGCTGTCGACGGCGGTCGCCACGGCGCTGGCCATCGCGATCGGGGTGAACCTGGGGAGCGAGATCTCGCGGCTGTTCATGGGGGTGCCGGGCGCGGTCGGCGGGGCGAGCCGGCGGGCGGCGAAGCGGACGCGCGGGTTCTGAGCCCAGCCGGGCGTCGTGTACGTACGAAGGCGCCCCTCCCGCAGGTCCGGGGAGGGGCGCCTTCGTCGCGTACGTACGCGGGGGGTGTCAGCGCTTGGCGTGGCGGCCGCGCTGGCCGGAGGCGGGGCCGTTGCCGCCCGCCGGGGGGCGGCCGGTGCCGTCGCCGCCGTCCCGTGCCTCGGCCGCGGCCGCCTTCTTGTTCTGGCTGCGGGCCCGCAGCACCTCGATCACGATCGGCACCACGGAGATCAGCACGATCAGGATGAGGATCATCTCGATGTGCTCGTGGACGAAGTCGATCTTGCCGAGCATCGCGCCGAGCACGGTGACGCCGACGCCCCAGAGGATCGCGCCGACGATGTTGTACGTGATGAAGGAGCGGTAGTTCATCCGGCTGACGCCCGCGATGATCGGCGTGAACGTGCGCACGATGGGCACGAAGCGCGCCAGGACCAGGGACTTCGGGCCGTGCTTCTCGAAGAACTCGTGGGCCTTCTCCACGTTCTCCTGCTTGAAGAGGCGGGAGTCGGGGCGCTTGAAGAGGGCCGGGCCGACCTTGCGGCCGAAGAGATAGCCCACCTGGTCGCCGACGATCGCGGCGACGGCGACCAGCGTGCAGACCAGCCAGAGCGGGTACTTCAGCTGTCCCGTGGTCACCAGCAGGCCCGTGGTGAACAGCAGCGAGTCGCCGGGCAGGAAGAACCCGATCAGGAGGCCGGACTCGGCGAAGACGATGAGGAGCAGGCCGGGGAGTCCGAACGTGTTGAGCAGATAGTCCGGGTCCAGCCAGCTCGGTCCGAGCGCAAGCGTATTCAAGGGTCCGGGCTCCAGGATGATGTGTGCGATGGCGGCGCTGTGGCTACCCCAAGCTATCAACGCCCGATGAACCCCCGTGGTTCCAGTGGCCCACCGCGGGAATGCGCATCCCGGGAAGCGGCCCGAAGCTGATCACAGGAGGTGCCACAAACATGGGCATTGAGGAATACGGCGGCGGCCAGACGGCCCAGGCGGACGTGCTGGTCGTCACCACGAACGACGTACCCGGCTATCAGGTGACCCAGGTCATCGGCGAGGTCTTCGGGCTCACCGTACGGTCGCGTCACCTGGGCAGTCAGATCGGCGCCGGGCTGAAGTCGATGATCGGCGGCGAGCTGAAGGGGCTGACCAAGACGCTGGTCGAGACCCGGAACCAGGCGATGGAGCGGCTCGTGGAGCAGGCGCGGGCCCGGGGCGCGAACGCGGTCCTGATGATGCGCTTCGACGTCACCGAGGCGGCGGACGTGGGCACGGAGGTCTGCGCGTACGGGACGGCGGCGGTGATCAGCAAGGTGTGACGGGGGCGAGTGCGGGCGCGGCCCGGGGTGGGTGCGGGTGCCACGCGGGCGTGACGCGGGGCCACTGGGGCCGCTATTGGAGCGGTTTGCCCGTTTCGTCGCCCTAGGGTGAGCCGGTGGCCTCCGAATCCCCCGCATCTCCGCCGCCCGCTCCCCCGCATCCCCCGGCCGCCCCGGCCCGGCGGCTCCTGCCGCTCGTGCTGCCCGCGATCGTCGTCGGCGTCGTCTGCGCGCTGATCCTGCTCGGGGTGAGCGTGCTGGCGGAGCGGCTCCAGGACGTGCTCTGGGAGACCCTGCCGGACGCGCTCGGGGTGGGGCGGTTCTCCTCGGTGTGGATGGTCGCGATGCTCACCGCGACCGGCCTCGCGGTGGGTCTCGTCCTGCGGGCCGTGCCCGGTCACGGCGGCCCGGATCCGGCCACCACCGGGCTGGTCGACGCGCCGGTGCGGCCCGGAGTCGTGCCCGGGCTGCTCCTGGTGACCGCCCTGGCTCTGGCGGGCGGGGTGAGCCTCGGGCCGGAGAACCCGATCACCGCCGCCAACATCGCGCTGGCGTTCTGGCTGGGCCGGCGGTTCGCGCCCGGCGCACCGGGCGAGCTGTGGGTGTCCCTCGCCGCGGCCGGGACGATCGGGGCGCTCTTCGGCACGCCGATCGCCGCCGCGCTGATCCTCTCCGAGACGCTGGCCTCGCAGCCGGGCCCCGGGGCGTTCTGGGACCGGCTGTTCGCGCCGCTCGCGGCCGGCACGACGGGCGCGCTGACCATGTCACTGATCGCCGAGCCCAGCTTCGACCTGTCCCTCCCGGCGTACGCCGGACCGCACTGGGGCGATCTGCTCTCCGCCCTGCTGATCGCCTCGGCGGGCGCACTCCTCGGGCTGCTCGCGGTGTACGCCTTCCCGGTGGCCCACCGGGTCTTCACGGCGCTGCGCCACCCGGTGCTCGCCCTGACGGCGGGCGGTCTGGTGCTGGGGCTGCTCGGCGCGCTGGGCGGCCATCTCACCCTCTTCAAGGGGCTGGAGGAGGTGAAGGAGCTCGCCGGGGACCCGGACGGCTGGTCGGCCGGGGAGTTCGCGGGGATGGCCGTGGTGAAGATGGCCGCCCTCGTGATCGCGGCGACCTGCGGCTTCCGGGGCGGCCGGATCTTCCCCGCGGTCTTCGCCGGGGTGTCGCTCGGGCTCTGCGCCCACGCGCTCGTCGACGCGGTCCCGCCGGCGCTCGCGGTCTCCTGTGCGGTGCTGGGCGTGCTGCTCGCCGTCACCCGGCAGGGCTGGGTGAGCCTGTTCACCGCGGCGGTGCTGGTCGGCGACACGTCCGTGGTGCCGCTGCTGTGCGCGGCCACGCTGCCCGCCTGGCTGCTGGTCACCGGGCGGGCCCAGATGCAGCTGGACGGGGACGGGAAGTCGCTGCGGTGAACGGGCGGCGGCATACGGGCGGTGTGCGCGGTCACGGAGAAAGCTCTGCCCGGCGCGCCGGACGGGCCGAACCTCCGTATCGTCTGGTTCGTGCGCTTTGCGCAGCTACGTCCCGATCCGGTTCCGTACCGCTGCTCCGACGGAGGTCCTCCGCATGCCCACGCCCGTCAACGTCGCCGTCATCTACTACTCCTCCACCGGCACCGTCGCCACGATCGCGAAGGCCATCGCCGAGGACGCGGAGCGGGCCGGGGCGCAGGTGCGGCTGCGCCGGGCGGCGGAGCTGGCCCCGCAGGCGGCCATCGACTCCAACCCGGCGTGGGCGGAGAACGTCGAGGCGACCGCGGACATCCCCGAGGTCTCGCCGGACGACATGGTCTGGGCGGACGCGGTGATCCTTGGTTCGCCGACCCGGTTCGGGAACGTCACCGCCCAGCTGAAGCAGTTCCTCGACACGCTCGGCGGGCTGTGGCAGTCGGGGCAGCTCGCCGACAAGGTCTACAGCGGCTTCACCTCCACCGCCACCGCCCACGGCGGCCAGGAGTCCACGCTGCTCGCGCTCTACAACACGATCCATCACTTCGGCGGGATCCTCGTCACGCCCGGGTACACCGACCCGACGAAGTTCGTGGACGGCAATCCGTACGGCACCTCCCACATCGCCGGGCAGGGCGACATCCCGGTCGGCGAGCAGACGCTGACCGCCGCCCGGGTGCAGGCCGAGCGGGTCGTGAAGTTCACCCGGGCGATCAAGGCGGGCCTGGCGGCGGAGAGCTGACCCGTACGCGGACCGCGTCGGCCGAGAGAAGGGCTTCCCCCATGCCGCTCCACCGCGGTGCCCACCCGGAACAGGACGAACCCTCCGAGGAGCGGCGCAGGCTCGCCCTGAACCCGTTCTTCGGCGAGGCGGACCCGACGGCCGCGATGAACACCGCGCCGCCCCGGCACCGGCTGCCGGACGGGCCGCTGCCGCCGCTCACCGCGTACCGGCTGGTCCACGACGAGCTGATGCTCGACGGCAACTCCCGGCTCAACCTGGCCACGTTCGTCACCACCTGGATGGAGCCGCAGGCGGGCGTCCTGATGGCCGAGTGCCGGGACAAGAACATGATCGACAAGGATGAGTACCCGCGCACCGCCGAGCTGGAGCGGCGCTGTGTGGCGATGCTCGCCGACCTGTGGAACGCGCCCGATCCCCGGGCGACCGTGGGGTGTTCGACCACCGGGTCGAGCGAGGCGTGCATGCTCGCGGGGCTCGCCCTGAAGCGGCGCTGGGCGAAGCGGAACGCGGACCGCTATCCGGCGACGGCCCGGCCCAATCTGGTGATGGGCGTCAATGTGCAGGTCTGCTGGGACAAGTTCTGCGATTTCTGGGAGGTGGAGGCCCGGCAGGTCCCGATGGACGGCGAGCGGTTCCATCTCGACCCGCAGGCCGCCGCCGAGCTCTGCGACGAGAACACCATCGGGGTCGTCGGCATCCTCGGCTCCACCTTCGACGGGTCCTACGAGCCGATCGCCGACCTGTGCGCGGCCCTGGACGCCCTCCAGGAGCGCACCGGCCTCGACATCCCGGTCCATGTGGACGGGGCGTCCGGCGCGATGGTGGCGCCCTTCCTCGATCCGGACCTGGTGTGGGACTTCCGGCTGCCGAGGGTGGCGTCGATCAACACCTCGGGCCACAAGTACGGCCTCGTCTACCCGGGGGTCGGCTGGGCGCTGTGGCGCACGGCGGACGCGCTGCCGGAGGAGCTGGTCTTCCGGGTCAACTACCTGGGCGGCGACATGCCGACGTTCGCGCTGAACTTCTCCCGGCCCGGGGCGCAGGTGGTCGCGCAGTACTACACGTTCCTGCGCCTCGGGCACGAAGGCTACCGGGCGGTCCAGCAGGCCTCCCGGGACGTGGCCCGCGGACTGGCCGACGCGGTGGAGCAGTTGGGCGATTTCCGGCTGCTCACCCGGGGCGACGAGCTGCCGGTGTTCGCCTTCACGACGAACGGCGACGTCCACGCGTACGACGTGTTCGACGTGTCACGCCGGCTGCGGGAGCACGGCTGGCTGGTGCCCGCCTACACCTTCCCCGCCAACCGGCAGGACCTGTCGGTGCTGCGGGTGGTCTGCCGCAACGGATTCTCCTCCGACCTGGCCGAGCTGCTGATCGAGGACCTGAAGCTGCTGCTGCCCGAACTGCGGGCGCAGAAGCATCCATTGAGCCACGACCGGGCGACCCCGACACCCTTCCACCACTGACAGCCACGGACAGCCGCGGACAGCGCCTATCGACTGAGCCGCGCGAACTTCCGTACCGCCAGCGGGAAGAACACCGCGATGATGGCCACCGGCCAGAGCACCGCGAGGAGTTGGGCGTGCTCGGCGGCCCAGGAACCGGTCGCGCCGCCCGGGTTGCCGAACAGCTCCCGTACGGCGGTGGCCGTCGCCGACATGGGGTTCCACTCGACCACCGCCCCCAGCCAGCCCGGCATCGACTCGGGGGTGGCGAACACATTGGAGAGGAAGCCGACCGGCCAGACCAGGATCTGGACCGCCTGCACCAGCTCGGGCCGTCCCGCCACCATGGCGAGGTGGATGCCGACCCAGAGCATCGCGAACCTCAGCAGGAGCAGCAGCCCCACCGCTCCCAGCGCGGCGGCCGCCCCGTGGTGCCAGCGCCAGCCGACCGCGTAGCCGACGCCGGTCATCACCGCGAGCGCGACCGTCGACTGGAGCATGTCCGCGGCGCTGCGGCCGACCAGGACGGCCCCCGGGACCATCGGCATCGAGCGGAAGCGGTCGATGACGCCCTTGCCGAGGTCCTGGGTGACCGCGAGCATCGTGCTCTCCAGGCCGAAGGCCATGGTCAGCGCGAGCATCCCGGGGACCAGGAACTCCGTGGGGTCGCCGTCCACGCCCCGGCCGCCGCCGACCAGATACGTGAACATCAGCAGCAGCATCACCGGGAAGACCAGGCCCACGAGGACGGCGACGGGCTGCCGGGCCCAGTGCGCCAGTTCGCGGCGGGTCATCGTCCAGGAGTCGGTCAGCGCCCAGCCGATCCGGGAGGACGCCCCCGCCCCGCCCGGTCCGGGGCCGCCGCGCCCGCCGCCGCCCCGCCCGGGAACCGCCGTCGTCGTCGCCGCGCTCATGCCGCCACCTCCGTCTTCTCCGTCTTCTCCGTTTTCTCCGCCTTCTCCGCCCGCTGTGCGGCCTGTTCGCCGTCGGGCCGGCCGGTGAGGGCCAGGAACACCTCGTCCAGGGTCGGGCGGCGCACCGCGATGTCCTCCGCCTCGATGCCCGCCTCCTCCAGCACCCGCACCGTCCGGGTCAGGGCCGCCATCCGGTCCGGGGCGGGCGCGCCGATCCGCCGCCGGTCGGCGTCCACCACCAGGTCCGGGCCGCCGACCAGCGCGGCCGCCTCCACCAGCCGGGACGCGTCGCGCAGGACGATGTCGATCCGGTCGCCGCCGACGAGGGCCTTCAGCTCGTCGGGGGTGCCCTCGGCGACCGCCCGGCCGCCGTCGATCAGGGAGATCCGGTCGGCCAGCTGGTCCGCCTCGTCCAGATACTGCGTGGTCAGCAGCACCGTGGTGCCGCCGCCGACCAGGGACCGCACCGCGTCCCACACCTCGGCCCGGCCGCGCGGGTCGAGGCCGGTCGTCGGCTCGTCCAGGAACAGCACGTCCGGCTCGGTGATCAGCGAGGCGGCCAGGTCGAGCCGCCTGCGCATGCCGCCGCTGTACTGCTTGACGGCCTTGCGCCCGGTGTCCGCGAGGCCGAACCGCTCCAGCAGCTCGTCCGCCCGGCTGCCCGCCCGGCGTGCGCCCAGGTGGTACAGCCGCCCGAACATCTCCAGGTTCTGCCGGCCGCCGAGCTGCTCGTCCACCGCCGCGTGCTGCCCGAGCAGCCCGATCCTGCGCCGCACCTCGCCCGCCCGCTCACGGACGTCGAGGCCGGCCACGGTGACCCGGCCCGCGTCGTGGCGCAGCAGCGTCGACATGATCCGTACGGCGGTGGTCTTGCCCGCTCCGTTGGGGCCGAGCACTCCGTGCACGGTGCCGGTGCCGACGGCCAGGTCCAGTCCGTCCAGGGCCCGCTTCTCCCCGTACCGCTTGTGCACGCCGTCCATGACGATCGCTTCGGTCACGTACCCCGCCACCCTTCCACAGCCTCGTAGTCAAACTTGACTAGAAGCTCGAAGGTAAACCCCGCCGCAGCATTCGTCAAACTTGATTAGTCGCGATCCCCGGGGTCGGGGATCCCGGTGGCGAAGGGGTTCTCCTCGCCCTCGGCGAGCACCCCGACGAACGGGTCGCCCTCGCCCGCGAAGGTGTACGCGCCGCCCTCGATGCGGGCGATCAGGCCCCGGGTCCACTCCGCTCCGGTGTCGGCCGAGTGCACCCACAGGTTCATGATCTCGCCGATGTGGCCGAGGGATTCGGGGCCCTCCTCGGGCGTGTAGTACTCGGTGACCGACTCCCGCCACCCCTTCATGGCCTCGATCCGCTCCTTGAGCAGCGCGACCGCCTCCTCGCGGGGCAGGTCGACGATGAACCCGATCGCCGCCGAGAGGACGTCCATGTCCTGGTCGTAGGAGCGGATGGCGTCACGCAGCAGCGTGCGGTACTCCGCGAGCCCCTCGTCCGTGACCTCGTACTCCGTGCGCGGGGGGCCGCCGGCCGTGGAGGGGGCCGTCTCGTGCGCGAGGAGCAGCCCCTGCTTCGCCATCTGCTTCAGGGCGTGGTAGATCGACCCGGGCTTGGCGTTGGACCACTCGTGCGCGCCCCAGTACTCCAGGTCGTTGCGGACCTGATAGCCGTGTGCGCGGCCGTGCATACGCACGGCGCCGAGGACCAGCAGCCGGATCGCGGACATGACACCCATCTTTCCTAATCAACTTTGACTAGGGTAGCCCCCCCGGTCCGGAGGAACGGGAAGGGAAGGCGGGAGGAACGGGCGGGCGCAGAGTGGACGCCATGACTCCACGCCGTTCACCGCCGCGGGAGAACCGGCTCCTGCTCGCCATGCCCTACCACCAGCTCATCGGCAAGGCCACCGAGGCGGGCTTCGGTGTCTGGTCCCTGTGGGACCCCCGGGCACCCGAGGCAGACCTGCTGCCGGAGGTGGCCGAGGCGTCGCGGGAACTGCTCCACGCCGGATTCGCGGACCCGGCGGGGCTGCGCTCGCTGGTGGCGCGGACCGCGCGTCGGCACGGCATCGGCACCGTCCTGCACTGCGGCGGCGGGCCGTCCCTCCTGCCGGTCGTCGAGGAGGCATGGCGCCTCGGCCTGTCCCCGAACCCGCCCGACGCGTTCCTGCGGCTCGGGAGCGCCGGTGAGGCGGGCACCCCGGGCCCCCGGCTGACCGTGCAGACCCTGACCGTGGACGGCTGCCACCAGGTCGTCGGCACGGCCGCGCACCGCGTCTCGGGCCCGCCGGGCCGCACGCTGACGGGGTATCTGTGCCCCGCGCCGCTCTCGGACCAGCAGGAGGCGGCGGTCGGGGCGCTCGTCCGCCGGGTGCTGCACACGAGCGGATACCGTTTCGGCCCCGCCCACACCGAGGTGGCCATGACTCCCGAGGGCCCGCGGGTAGTGCGCTGCCGTCCCCGGTTCGGGCCCGACCGTATCCCCCTGCTGATCCAGGTCGCGACCGCGTTCGACTGCGAGGCGGCGCTCTTCGAAGCCCTCCTCGGCGACCTCCCGCAGGCCCTGCCCGCGCGCCAGTACGCCGAGATCGGCTTCTTCCGGCTGCCCGAGGGCCGGCTGCTGACCTTCGCGGGGACGGAGGACATCGCCGTCACCCCGTGGGTACGCGGCGCCCGTTTCCCGTACGCCGTACGCGACCTGATCCCGCCCTCCACGGATCCGCGCTCGCGGCGCGCCTACGTGGTGGTGGAGGGCGGCTCGCCGGAGAGCACCGGTGAGCGGCTCCGGCAGGCGCGGGCCGATCTCGTCACCGACATCCGTCCGGAGGCAGAAACCCATGAACAGCACGGATCACCCTAGGGACAGCACGGACAGCACGGATCACCTCAGAAACGGCGCGGATCACCTCAGCGACCGTTCGGGCGGCTCGCTCGACGTCCTCGGGCTGGACGCCACGTGCGAAGCCGTCTACCGGCGGCTTCTGGCGTTCCCCGGGGAGGGCCGGCAGCGGCTGCCGGAGCGCCTGGGGCTGACCGACCGGACCGTGGGCGTGGCCCTGGGCCGGCTGCGTGCGCTGGGTTTCGTCCGCCCGGCGGCCGAACCCCCGCACCGCCTGCACGCCGTCAGCCCCCGGCTGGGCCTGGACATCCTGCTCTCCCGCCAGGAGGCCGAACTGGGCGCCCGCCAGCAGCGGCTGCGCGAGGCGAGGGCCGCGGCGGCCCGGCTGATCGGCGAGTTCCCGGCCCAGGGGAGCGCCGCGTCGCGGGACGGCGTGGAGTTCCTCGACGGGGTCGACAGCATCCGGGACTTCCTCCGGCATCTGAACTCCGAGGTCGGCGAGGAGATGCTGGCGTTCGCACCCGGCGGGGCCCAGACCGACGCCAACATGCACGCCTCCCGGCCGCTGAACCGGCGACTCCTCGAACGCGGGGTGCGGATGCGTACCGTCTATCTCGACAGCTTGCGGCGCGACCGGGCCAGCGTGGCCCACGCGGAGTGGCTGACCCGGCACGGCGGCGAGGTCCGCACCACACCGACCCTCCCCAACCGGATGATCGTCTGCGACCGGAAGGTGGCCGTCGTCGCGGTGGACAGCGAGAGCACCGGCCGGGGCGCCGTCGTCCTGCGGACCCACGGCCTGATCGAGACCCTGTGCGCGCTCTTCGACGAGACCTGGCGGCGGGCCGACCCGCTCGGAAGTCCCCTGCGCGGGGACACCGAGGAGTTCAGCCAGCAGCAGGCGGAGGCGTTACGGCTGCTCGCCCAGGGCCACACCGACCAGGCCGTCGCCAAGCGTCTCGGGATCTCGCCGCGTACGGCGCGGCGCACCGCCGCCGAGGTCATGGCGCGGCTGGACGCGCGCAGCCGCTTCCAGGCCGGGGTCCTCGCCGCGCAGCGCGGTCATCTGCCCGGCCCCGGACCCCGCCCCTGAGGAAGACGGCCGCGGGCGACGAGCTGGATCCCTGCGCCCGTGGCGACGCGGACCTGCGGGGTGCCGCAGGAGCAGCGGATCCAGACCGTGGTCCCGACCGAGGTCCGGTGCCGGGAAAGGATGCGGAAATCGTCGTGGCGGTCGGTGCCGCAGTGGCCGCAGAGCGGCTTTCCGGGCGGCGCATACGCCGGGGCGGCGGTGAGGGTCTGCGTCATGGCGAAGCTCTCCTGTGGCCACGGGCGGGAAGCCCGGACGGACGGTGGGGGCCGGGCGGTGTGCGGAGTACGTCAGGCGGGGCGCGGAGCGCGGACGACGAGGGCCATCAGGGCGGCGACGACACAGGCGACGCTCAGGGCGGTCCACACCACGTCGTAGGTGCCGAACATGTCCCGGGCGGTGGCGCCGAGGAAGGCCGCGGCCCCCGCGCCCAGCTGATGGGCGGAGTTGGCCCAGCCGAAGACGATGGGGCCGTCCTCGCCGTAGACCCGGCGGGACAGCTCGATGACCGGAGGCACGGTCGCGACGTCGACCAGTCCGTAGACCACCACGAAGGCGATCATCAGCACCGTGACCGTGGAGCTGAACACCATGGGCAGCGCGAGCAGCGTCAGCGCCCGGATCGCGAAGTAGACGGTGAGCAGGCGACGCGGGTCGAACCGGTCGGTGAGCCAGCCGGAGAAGATCGCGCCGAGGGCGGAGAAGATGCCGATCAGCGAGAGCATCGAGGCCGCCGCCGTGACCGCCATGCCGTGGTCGTGGGCGGCGGGGGCCCAGTTGCTCCACATGATGCCGTTGGTGGAGGCTCCGCAGATCACGAACATGCCCGCCAGCAGCCAGAACGGGCCGGTGCGCAGGGCGGCGACGAGCACGGCGATCGTGCGCCGGGCGGCCCCGGGCACACGGGCGGGCTTGGGGACGAACTCCGTCGCGCCGTAGGGCTTCGCCCCGACGTCGGCCGGGTGGTCACGCAGCAGCAGGAAGACCAGGCCGGCGACGGCGAGCGCGACGAACGCCAGGGTCACCACCGGAGGCCGCCAGTCGAAGCGGTCGACGGACCAGGCGAGGAGCGGCAGGAAGATCAGCTGGCCCAGGTGGCTGGAGGAGCTGAGCGCACCGGTGACCAGCCCCCGGCGCTTGTCGAACCAGTCGGCGGTGATGCTGGCCGCGAAGGTCATGGTGAGGCAGCCGCTGCCGAGGCCGATCAGTACGCCCCAGTACGCGACCAGTTGCCAGGGCTGACTCATGAAGCTGGTGAGAAGGGCGCCGGCGGAGACGAGCAGCAGCGCGCCCACGACCACCCGGCGGATACCCACCCGGTCCATCAGGGCCGCCGCGAAGGGCGCGGTCAGACCGAACAGGATCATGTTGACGGAGGCCGCCAGCGCGATCTGGCCCCGGTCCCAGGCGTAGTTCTCGTGCAGGGGCGTCACCAGCAGTCCGGGGACGGTGGTGAACGCACCGGCGGTGACGATGGCCGCGCCCGCGACCACGGCGATCACCCAGGCGCGGTGGAAGCGGGGCTCCCGCACGCGATGGGCGGGAGTCGGTGAGGTCGTTGTCAGCTGAGCCATGGCTCAAGCCTGACGGGGGGCCTCCACCGAAACGAGGGTCTGGATGGACCACATGCGCAAGGATATGGCCATGACGGTATTCACTCATCCCGGTCGGCACCGCGTCGCCGTGCTGGCCCGGCAGATACTGCTCCCCATCGAGCTGGGCATCGTGCACCAGCTGTTCGGCCAGGCCAAGGAGGGGGCGTCGGCGGACGGGGAGCCGCTCTACGAGGTCGCCACCTGTTCCCTGCGCGCGGGCGACGTGCGGACGGACGGCGACTTCACGGTCTCGGTGCCGCACGGCCCGCGAGCCCTGGCCGAGGCCGACACCGTGATCGTCCTGTCGTCGTACGAGGACTATGTGCAGGACACCCCGGAGCTCACGCCCCCGCTCGCCGAGGCCTTCGCCCTGATCCGCCCCGGGACCCGGGTGGCCTCGATCTGCACCGGCGCCTTCGTCCTGGCCTCCGCCGGGCTGCTCGACGGACACACCGCGACCACGCACTGGCGCTACACGGACCTGTTCTCCCGGTTGTTCCCCCGGGTCCAGCTGGACCCGGACGTCCTCTACACCGACGGGGAGACGGTGCTGACCTCGGCGGGCTGCGCCTCCGGGATCGATCTGTGCCTGCACATGATCCGGCGGGACCACGGAACGGCCGTCGCCAACGACGTGGCCCGTCGCACCGTCGTACCGCCCCACCGCGAGGGCGGGCAGGTCCAGTACATCCGGCGCCCCGTGCCCGCGCTGTCGGCGCCCGCGACGTCGGCCGCCCGGGAGTGGGCGCTACGCAGGCTCCAGGAGCCCATCACCCTGGGGCAGATGGCGGCCAGGGAGTCGATGAGCGTACGGCACTTCACCCGCCGCTTCCGGGACGAGGTCGGCACGACGCCCATCAACTGGCTGACCCAGCAACGCGTCGAGCTGGCGAGGGAGCTGCTGGAGGAGTCGGACGCACCGATCGATCAGGTGGCGGCCCGGACCGGACTCGGTTCGGCGGCCAATCTGCGCCAGCACTTCCATCTGGCCCTGGGCATCTCGCCCAGCGCGTACCGCACCACGTTCCGCGGGCCGGCCGGCCCGCGGCCGTCCGGGGCATGACGAAGCGCGGGGCGGCTCCCGTGGAGCCGCCCCGCGCGTGTGTGCCGCCCTGTCCGATCAGCCGGCGCCGTTGAACTCCCGGTTCCCCAGGTGCTGGGGGCGGGGCCGCGCCGCCGCGAACGGCCTTTCCAGCGTGTTCTCCACGCTGTTGTAGACGATGAAGATGTTGGAGCGCGCGAACGGGGTGATGTTGCCGTTGGAACCGTGCAGCAGGTTCGAGTCGAACATCACCGCGGAGCCGGCCGGGCCGGCGATCTGCCGGATACCCCGCTCATGGGCCAGCCGGGTCAGATGGTCCTGCCCGGGGGAGCCGACCGTGATGCGGTGCACCCGCAGGGACTCCTTGTGGAAGTCCGGCGGCGTCTCACCGACGGACGGGACGAACGTCTTGTGCGTGCCCGGCATGACCATGAGCGGGCCGTTGAACTCGTAGTTCTCACTGAGCGCGATCGACACGCTGAACGCGCGCGGCCGGGGCATGCCGTCCTCGGCGTGCCAGGTCTCGAAGTCGGAGTGCCAGTCGAACTCGGCGCCACCGAAGCCCGGCTTGTAGTTGACCCGGCTCTGGTGGACGTACACGTCCGAACCGAGCACCTGCCGGGCCACGTCGGTCAGCCGGGGCGAGGCGAGCAGACCCGCGAAGAGTTCGCTGACCTTCTCGACCTCGAAGACGGAACGGAGCCGGTCGGAGTCGGGCTCCAGGACCACGCGCTCGCTCGCCAGCAGCTCGGAGTCCTCGCTCAGCCGCTGGAGTTCGGCACGGTAGGTCCCCACCTCCTCGGGGGTCAGCAGGTTGTCGAAGACGTGGTAGCCGTCGCTCTCGTAACGCTCCAGCTCCCGTGCGGTGAGCGGCCCCTCGTGGGCGCCCCAGACGGACGGGTCGAGGCGCGGCCGGGGCACGGCCTCGCCGGCGACGCGGGTCGGGTAGAGGTCGGGGCGGGCGAGCGTGGTCATGCGGCGTTCTCCTTCTGCTGGGCGGATTCCCGCACGGGGGGCTGCTGTGCGGAGGGCTGCGGTGCCTGGGGCTGCTGCGCGGAGGGCTGTTGGGCCGGGGTCCGGCCCAACGGGCCGATGCGGTGCAGGACTTCGTCGTGATGGCCCTCTCCCAGCCATCCGGACGGGAACAGCACCCGGTCGGCGACCTCGGCCGAGCGCTTGCGGGCGTACTGCTTGAGGACCATGAGGATGGCCTTGTTCTCGGCCGAGACGGTGGCCTCGACGTACCGCGCACCGCGTTCGCGCTGCCGGTCCGCCGCGGCCTCGAAGAGCTTCACGCCGAGAAACGGGATGCCGTGCCGGGGGCTGACCGCGGTCTGCCACACGAAGTAGGTGTCCGGTTCTTCGGGACGCCGGTAGCCGAGGAGGAATCCGACGATCTCGTCGTCCACCGTGGCCAGCAGCGAGCAGTCGGCGAAGTCCCTGAACCACAGGACGTAGAAGTAGCGGCTGTTGGTGTCCAGGCCCGGGGTGTCGCGCACCAGCTCCCAGACCGCGATGCCGTCCTCGGGGCGCGGCGTGCGGAACACGGGCTTCTTCCGCTGCGCGGGCCGGGTCCCGGACGCGAGTGCGGTGGTCACGGGCGGTTCACCTCGCCCTCGGTCAGCAGCGGGTAGACACCGTTCTCGTCGTGGTCCTCCCGGCCGGTGACCGGCGGGTTGAACACGCACAGGTAGCGGGAGTCGGTGCGGGGGCGCAGGGTGTGCCGCTCGTGCCCGTCGAGGAGGTACATCGTGCCCGGGGTGATCCAGTGCTTCTCCCCCGTCTCCTCGTCGGTGAGCTCCGACTCGCCCTCGACGCAGAGCACGGCCTCGATGTGGTTCGCGTACCACATCGACGTCTCCGTGCCCGCGAAGACGGTCGTCTCGTGCAGCGAGAAGCCGACGTTCTCCTTGGCGAGCACGATCCGCTTGCTCTCCCACGTACCGGAACGTGAGCGCACATGGCGGTCGGTGTCGGTGATGTCGGCGAACGACCTGACGATCATGGGTGGTTCTCCTCTTCGCGGTTGTCCGTGTTCGGCTGTCTGTGTTCGGCTGTCGGCGCTTCGACGCCTCAGCGGGTCTCGTGTACGGAACGGGCGAGGACGGCCAGGCCCTCGTCCAGCTCGTCCTCGCTGACGGTCAGCGGGGGCAGCAGCTTCACCACCTCGTCCAGCGCGCCCGAGGTCTCCACCAGGAGCCCCAGGCCGAAGGCGTGCCGGCAGACTCGCGCCGCCCGCGTCGGGTCGGTGAACTCCAGGCCCCGGACGAGTCCGCGGCCCCGGACGCCCGCCACCTCGTCGTGGTGCTCGGCGCAGATGGCCAGCAGGGTCTGCTCGACCTGTTCGCCGCGGGCGAGGGTCTGCTTCTCCATCTGGCCGTCGGCCCAGTAGGCGTCCAGTGCGGCGGCGGCCGTGACGAAGGCCGGGTTGTTGCCGCGGAAGGTGCCGTTGTGCTCGCCGGGCTCCCAGATGTCCAGCTCGGGCTTGAAGAGGCAGAGCGACATCGGCATGCCGTAGCCGCTGATGGACTTCGACAGCGTGACGATGTCCGGGACGATGCCGGCCTCCTCGAAGGAGAAGAAGCCGCCGGTCCGGCCGCAGCCCATCTGGATGTCGTCGACGATCAGCAGCATGTCCTGGCGGTGGCACAGCTCCTGCAGCGCGCGCAGCCACTCGGCGCGGGCGACGTTGATGCCGCCCTCGCCCTGGACGGTCTCCACGATCACGGCGGCGGGCTTGTTCAGCCCGGAACCCTGGTCCTCCAGCAGACGCTCGAACCAGAGGAAGTCGGGGACCGTACCGTCGAAGTAGTTGTCGAACGGCATCGGCGTGCCGTGCACCAGCGGGATCCCGGCGCCGGCCCGCTTGAACGCGTTCCCGGTGACGGCGAGCGAGCCCAGCGACATGCCGTGGAAGGCGTTGGTGAACGAGACGACGGACTCGCGGCCCTTGACCTTACGGGCCAGCTTCAGCGCCGACTCGACGGCGTTGGTGCCCGTCGGGCCGGGGAACATCACCTTGTACGGCAGGTCGCGCGGCCGCAGGATCACGTTCTGGAACGTCTCCAGGAACGCACGCTTCGCAGTCGTGAACATGTCAAGACTCTGGGTGATGCCGTCGCGCTCGATGTAGTCGATCAGCGCTCGTTTCAGCACCGGGTTGTTGTGGCCGTAGTTCAGCGAGCCGGCTCCGGCGAAGAAGTCCAGGTAGGAGCGGCCGTCCTCGTCGGTCAGCCGGGAGCCCCGGGCCCGGTGGAACGTGGTGGGCCAGCCCCGGCAGTAGCTCCGCACCCTGGACTCCACGGCTTCGAAGACGCTCACGTCCGCCAGCGTCATCGTCATGTGCTTCCTCCTGACGTTCCACGAGCGACGACGGTGGTCATGCGGCGAAGGAGGAGGACGAGGCGGAGGACGAGGAGGAGGAGGACGAGGACGAGGACGAGGACGAGGACGAGGAGGAGGACGAGGAGGAGGACGAGGACGAGGCGGAGGACGAGGCCAGCGGGCCGGAGAGGACGAAGTCGGTGAAGGTGTCCACCGACTCGAAGTCGTCCACGTCCAGTTCCTCGGGATCGACCACGAGCCCGATGGAGTCCTCCAGCGCCATCAGCATCTCCAGCATGGTGGTGGAGTCCAGGTGCAGATCGTCGAAGAGCCTGATCTCTCCCCGGAGTCCGGTGACGGGGCGCTCCAGTACATCGGTCAGGGCCGTCTCCAGGGCCTGGACGACATCCTTGCGTTCCATGGGTCTTCTCCTTCGGTCGAGTGGGTTGTCCGGTTCTTCAGTCGAGTGGGGTGGTCCGGCGACCGGGACCGGCGGTGCGTCCCGCCCCGGCCAGGGAAGCGAGGCGCTTCCGGTCGACCTTGCCGTTGCCGTTGACCGGAAGTTCGTCGAGCGGCACACACCGGCGGGGGATCTTGAACGGTTCGATCTGTTCGCGCATCCGGCCCAGCACCTCGTCGACCGTCAGGTCGGTGACCACCGCGAGCAGCGCGGGCCGGCCGGCCTCCGGGGGCAGCACCGCCGCCGCCGACACCTCCGGGATGCGGCGCGCCGCCGCCTCGACCTCCGTACAGCTGACGCGGAAGCCGCGCTCCTTGTAGAGGTCGTCCCGGCGGCCGGAGAAGTAGAGGTATCCGTCCTCGTCCATCCAGCCGTAGTCGCCGGTGCGCAGTTCGGGGAAGATCCCCTCGGCGCGGTGGAAGCGCTCGGCGGTCAGTTCGGGGCGTCGCCAGTAGCCCGCCATCACATGGGGACCGCGCACCACGAACTGGCCGATCTTCCCGGCGGGGAGCCGCTCGCCGTCGTCCCCGGCGACGTACATCTCCGTACCGGTCAGCGGCAGGCCGCTGGAACCCGGACGTACGAGGTCGCCGTCCGGCGGCATGATCGCCGCGCGCTTGCACTCGGTGAGCCCGTACATCACCTGGATGCGCAGGCCCGGCAGCGCGCCGCGCAGCGCCAACATGGTCTCGGCGGACAGGGCGGCTCCGGTGTTCGTCAGGAGGCGCAGGCCGGCCAGCCGCGCGCCGCCGCCACTGCCGCGGCCGAGCAGCCAGGCCATCCGGTCGCTGACCGAGGGCACGCCCGCCAGCACCGTCGCCCCACTGGTCTCCAGCCCCCGAAGCAGCGGGGGGCCCGCCTCGGCCGCGGTGGCGAGCCGGAGCCGTGCGCCGCTGTGGACGGCGAGGAACAGCTGGTACAGGCCGTAGTCGAAGGACAGCGGGAGGGGACAGTAGACGACGTCGGCGGCGCGGTAGCCCAGCCGGTCCTGGATGGCCGAGACGGCGAACAGCACCTGCTGATGGGTGCTCACCACCGCCTTGGGCAGGGAGGTCGTGCCCGAGGTGTAGATCAGGCAGGCCGGATCGACCTCCAGGGTGCCGGGATCGGGCAGCGGTCCGGCGTCGCCGCCCTCGGCGAGCAGCTCGGCCGGCGGCACGGACCGCGTCCCCGACCGGCGGGCGGTGGCACCGGCCGCCGGGTCGTCGGTGACCAGCAGCACCGGCTCGCAGTCGTGCAGCACATGCTCCAGGGGTCCGCCGCGCACCTGCTCGTGCAGCACGCTGAAGACCGCCCCGAGGCGTGAGAGGCCGTACAGCACCGCCGCGACATCCAGCCCGTCGGCGGCCGTGACCACCACCCGGTCGCCGCGCCGCACGCCTCGGCCCGCGAGGGCGGTGGCGGCCCGGCGGCCCGCCTCGGCGAGCTCGCCGAAGGTGAGGCCCCGGTTCCGGTCGGCGAGGGCGGTGCGCCGCTCGTACCGTACGGCCGCCAGGTCCAACGCCTCGTGCAGCAGCCGCGGCCGGCCCTCCGCCCCGCTCATACCGCGGCTCCCTCGGTCCGCCGCCGCCCGGCCACCAGCGGAGCCACCGTGGTCGCCGTGGCACTGCAGACCAGTTGGGGGCTGGTCAGCGCCTCGGCGGCGCTCGGGGACGCGCCGGGGCGTGCGGAGACCACCTTGTAGGCCTCCAGTTCCACCACGCGCCGCAACCGGGTGCGGTGGACGAGTCGCGCACGGGCCTCGATGTAGTCGCCGGGAAAGACGGGCGCGGTGAACCGGACCTTCGTGTACTCGGACAACAGTCCCTCGTCGCCGTCGATGCGTACGGTGATCTCGGTGACCAGGTCTCCGAACAGCCGGAGAATGCTGGCCCCGTCGATCAGGCTCCCGCCGTAGTGGGCGTCCGCCTGGCTCATCCGCACCCGCAGGGACGCGTCGGCGGCGGGGGTCTCCTCGTCTTCTGGTGCAGTCATGTGCGGGTCTCCTTCAAGGGGTCGTTGCCGGTCCCGGAACGGGGACGCTGATCGCCACCGCCGCGACCACGTCCTTCTTGTGGGCGATGGAAAGAGCCACCGGCGGCAGGGACAGCCCGGAGGCCCGGCCGGTGAAGCTGACCGACGGCGCGCCGTCGTCCGTCCGGCCGATGCTGATCTCACGGGGCGCGACGCCCTGGAACAGCCCCCGGCCGAGCGACTTGAGGATCGCTTCCTTGGCGGTGAACCTGCCCGAGAGGAACTCCAGGCGACGCCCGGCCGTCATCCGCGCGGCGAGCTCCAGTTCCTCGGCGGTGAAGGTGTAGCGCAGGAACCAGTCCCGGTCGGCGAGCCGCCGCAGTTCGCCGCGGTCGAGCACATCGAGCCCGATCCGCAGGGCCGGCGGGCTCATCAGGGGCTCGCCCGGTGGAAGTCGGCCAGCCGCTGCCGGCCGAGCAGTTGCTCGGTGGTGTCCCGCTCGCGGACCAGGTGGGCCTCGCCCCGGTGCACCACCACCTCGGCGGGGAAGCCGTGGCTGAGGAAGAGCCCGGGGGAGGCGGTCGGGCCGTACGCCCCGGAGCGCTCGACGCCCAGCAGGTCGCCGGGGAGCACCGGCGGCAGCGGGACCTTCTTGGCCACCACGTCGTTGGGGGTGCAGAGCGGGCCGGTCAGCGTGTAGGTGCGGTCCGCCGGGCCCGCGGGCCGCCCCAGGTGCCGTACGGGGAAGTTCCGCTTGACGAAACTGCCGATGCCGACGGCGGCCATGTGGTGGTTGGTTCCGCCGTCCGCGACGACGAACCGCTCCCCCATGGACTCCTTCACATAGCGGGCGCGCACCATGTAGGTCCCCGCGTGGGCGACCAGCGCACGGCCCAGCTCCACGATCACCCGGCAGCCGGGGTGCCGCCGTGCGAAGTGGCCGACGGCCTCGCGCATTCCGGCGCCGAGCTCGGCCGTGTCGGGGTCCGTCTCCCCGGTGAAGTAGGCGACGCCCAGGCCGCCCCCCACGTCCACGGTGCGCAGCGGGATCCCCAGGCGCCCCGCCAGCTCCTCGGCGGTCCCCAGGATCTCGCGGGTGTTGCGGACGACGTCGGCGGCGTTCAGGATGCGGGTGCCCATATAGGCGTGCAGTCCGATGACCTCGACCCGCCGCAACGCCGCCACCTGTTCCTTGGCCCCGCGCACGATCTCCTCGTCGATGCCGAACTGCCGGGGTTTGCCTCCCATGGAGAGCCCCGAACCGGTGGCCGCGAAAGCCGGGTTGACCCGCAGCATGGCCGGGAAGGAGTCCCGGCCCGACCGTTCCACCAGCTCGTCCAGCAGCTGGAGTTCGGCGATCGACTCACAGACCACCGCATGGATGCCGGCCTCGACGCAGGCCACCAGTTCCGTCTCGTCCTTGCCGGGACCGAGGAAGATGATGTCCTCGGGAGCGATGCCCGCACGCAGCGCCGTGAGCAGTTCGGCGTACGAGGAGACTTCCGCGCAGGCGCCCAGCGTGCCCAGGAAGGCGCACACGCTGATGTTGGGGTTGGCCTTGAGCGAGTAGAAGATGTCGATCTCCTCCGGCAGCTCCGTGCGGAGCGTGCGGAAGGTGCTCTCCAGGATCTCGGTGTCATAGACGAACAGCGGGGTTCCGAAACGCTCGGCCAGTGCCGAAGCGGGAATTCCCTGGACATGGATTTCGTCGGTGCTCATGTACCTCTCCTCCTTGCCGCCGTTCGGAATTCTTGCCGCCCACGCCGCCCGAGTGAACAGAGAACAGCTGGTCAAAAGGGTCCTTGGCCGGTTGGGTCCGCGGGTGGGGCGACGTGGGACCGGGAGGGTGCCGAGGCGGTATCGCGCGGGGAAGGCGGCCGGGAAGTATCGGAGACGTCAGAGGGAAACGTGACTCAAGGGAGATCCGACATGCGCATCCGTCTCGGCACGGTCATCTCGTTCGTCACCGCCGGAATGTTCGTCTGCGCGCTCGCGTCCCCCGCGCAGGCGATCACCGAGGACTCCGGCTGGCAGCTGCGCCCGGCGGCGGAGAACAGCGCGACCCTGGCCACCGGCGAAGGGGACGCCCGGGACAACAACGGCAACAGCTGAGGGCTGTTCGCGGCCGGTCCGGCCCGGGGCGGCCGGTCCGGCCCGCTGGGGAGCGCGCGCCCTCAGGAGGAGCGGAAAGCGGCCGTGGGCACGCCCATGGCGGCGAAGAGCGAGCCGGCCCGCAGCCGGTCGTCGGCGGCGGCCTCCGGGTCACCCAGCGCCTCCCGCGTCGCGGCGATGCCGTCCAGGGCCTGGGCCTCCTCGTAGCGGAGCTCCATCCGGCCGGCGATCGCGTGGGCCGACCGGTTGTGGCTCAGCGCCTCCGGGAAGTCGCCCAGCGCGAAGTACGTACGGGCGGCGGCGAGATGGACGAAGGCCCGATGGATGGCGTCCGTGCTGCGTACGGCCTCGGCCAGCGCCTGGACGACACATCCGCGGGCGTCCTCGACCCTGCCCGTGCGCAGCAGGACGTCCGCACGGCAGGCGAGCAGCAACGGCAGGGCCGACGGCATCCGCAGAGCCTCGCAGCGCGTCACCGCCTCCGTGACCCGGGCGAGCGCCTCGTCGTAGTGGCCCATGCCTTCGAGGGCGCGCGCGAGGTAGCTGAGCGCGTCGACCGACAGCTGGATCTCGTCCAGCGCGTCGAAGACGACGAGGGCCTCCCGGGCGGTGGTGACGGCCTCGGAGAACTGCCCCAGCCGCACCTGCACCTGGCTCAGCGTGCTCAGGGACGAGCCGTGCAGCCGGGCGAAGCCGGTCTCCCGCGCCACGCGGTTGGCCTCCTCGCTGAGCCGCAGCGCGCGCCGCAGCTCGCCCAGGCTGTTGTACGCCTGTCCCAGCCGGGCCTTGCACTCGGCCTCGCTGCGGCGGTCGTTCATCGAGCGGGACAGCTCCAGGGCGTCCTCCAGGTGGGTGATCGTGTCCCTGATGCGGCCCAGCCGCCACTGCCCCATCGCCAGGTTGGTCAGGTTCAGCCGCATCAGCGCCGGGTCCGCGAGCTGCCGGGAGGCCGCGAGGCCCGTCTCCAGCGCCCCGTTCGCCTCCAGGTCGTAGCTGCGGATGCTGGAGTGGAACCCCAGTTCGCGCGGCAGCCGTGCCGCATGGCGCAACAGGCCCTTCCCATGGGCGATGTCCACCGCAGCCAGCAGACTGTCACGATGCCGGTCGAGCCAGCGCAGCGCGCTCTCCTTCGCGGTGAACTCGCCTTCTCCCCCGGTCGGCCGGTCAGTCGCCCCGGCGGCGCCGCCGTACCGGGTCCGACCGGGGAAGAGGGTGTCGCAGGCGCGCTCCGCCGTATCCAGATAGTGGTCGAGAAGCCGTTCCACCGCCGGCTGGTCCTGCGGATCGGCCTCGCCCTGGGCGACCCGGCGGGCGAAATGGCGTACCAGATCGTGGAAGGCGTACGTTCCCGGCTCCCTGGCCTCCAGCAGCCGGACGTCCACCAGCCGCTCCAGGAGATCCTCCGCCTCCAGGGCCTCCTGATCCAGCAGCGCCGCCGCCTCGCCGAGGTCGATGTACCGGCCGGGGTGGTGCCCCAGTAACCGGAACGCGGTGCGCTGGGCGTCCGGCAGGGAGGCGTACGAGAGCGACAGCGCGCTGGCCACTCCGCGGTCCTCGCTGGAGAGTTCGTCGAGCCGGCGCCCGTGGTCCTGCATGCGGTCGACGAGCCGCTGCACGGTCCAGCGGGGGCGGTTCGACAACCGGGCGGTGGCGATCCGCACCGCGAGCGGGAGTCCGCCGCACAGCCGCAGCAGTTCGGCCGCGGCCTCCGGCTCCTGCTCCACCCGCTCCGCGCCGAGGGAGTGCCGCAGGATCTCGTGGCTGTCCACCTCCGGCAGGGCGCCGAGGGAGATCCAGGTCACGCCGTCGAGGTCGGTGAGCCGGGGGCGGCTGGTGACGAGGGTGAGGCTGCCGGGCGAGGCCGGGATGAGGGTACGGACCTGCTCGGAGGTGTCGGCGTTGTCCAGGATCAGCAGCATCCGGCGGCCCCGGGCGTAGGACTGCCAGAGCGCGCTGCGTCCGGCGGGCACACCGGGGATCTCCTCGCTGGGTATCCCGGCAGCGGCCAGCAGATCCCCCTGGGCGCAGAACGTGCTGAGCGGCTTCTGGCCCGGAGTGAACCCCCGCAGGTCGACGAAGAGCTGTCCGTCCGGGTAGCGCTGCGCCAGCTGGTGCGCGGCCCGAACGGCCAGCGCCGTCTTGCCGCCGCCCCCCATGCCGTCGATCGCGACGACCGTGGGGAACCCCTCCCGGGCCCGGTCGACCGAGGCCCGGATCCGCTCCAGCTCGGAGGCGCGGCCGGAGAAGTCCGGCACGTCGTAGGGCAGGGTCTGCGGCACCGAGGGGGACGTTCCGCCGTGCTGCGCCCGCCCCGGTGACCGTTCGGGCCGGCCGAGGGCGGGTTCCTGGCGCAGGATGTCCGCGTGCAGTTCACACAGCGCGCTGCTCGGGTCGATCCCGAGCTCCTCGGCCAGCAGCTGCCGGATCTGCTGGAACTCATCGAGTGCGGCGGCCTGTTGGCCCGAGTGGTAGAGGGCGAGCATCAGCCGGCCGCGGAGCGTCTCGCGCAGCGGGAACTGACTCGCCAGGGAGCGCAGTTCACCGATCACGGAGGCGGAGTCCCCGGCTTCGATGGCCAGTTCGTAGAGTTTCTCGGCGGCGGCGAGCCGCTGTTCCTCCAGCGCGGTCGACATCGCGTCGATGACCGGCCCGCCCGAGCCGGCCAGCACCGGTCCCCGCCACAGGTCGAGCGCCTCGCGCAGATGCACCGCCGCCTGTTCGCGGCGTCCTTCGTCCCCGGCCTCGTGGGCCCGGCGCAGCAGCCGCCGGTGGCTCAGCAGGTCCAGCTGGTCCTCGTCGACCACCGCACGGTAGCCGGGGCCGTCGGTCACGATCAGCTCGGCGCCCGCCGGCAGCCGGTGCCGCAGTCCGGCCACGGCCTTGCGGACCTGGTGGGCCGCGCTCTCCGGCGGGTCGGCGTCCCAGCCGGCCTCGACGAGGCGGGAGACGGGGATCACCCTCCCGGCGTCGAGCAGCAGCAGGGCGAGGACGCGCCGGCGCAGGGCGCCGGTGATGGTGAGCGGGCCCTGCGCGGTCAGCACCTCCAGGGACCCGAGGATCCGGAAGTTCGGTCTCCGGTCGGCGCTCGTCCCTTGTCGCACTGGCCTCGTGGTGTGCACCCAACCCCCTGGGGTCTGTACCCGGGGCCGGCCGCGATGCCGCCCCCGGTCGTGCGCCTTGCCGAGCCGCCCGCCGGATCCGGTGCTCCCCTCAGAACGGGAAGACCGAACGCCCGTGCTGGATCGACATCCACTTCTGCGTGGTGAACGCCTCCACCACCGCCTCGCCGTTCAGCCGTCCCACCCCGGACGTCTTCTCGCCGCCGAACGCGACCAGCGGATCGTCCTGCACGGTGGAGTCGTTGACGTGGAACATCCCGCTGACGATGCGCTGCGCGAACTTCACCCCGCGCTCCGCGTCCCGGGTGTGCACCGCGCCGCTGAGGCCGTACGGGCCCTCGTTGACGATCCGCGCGGCCTCCTCCTCGCCGTCGAACGTCATCAGCAGGGCCACCGGGCCGAGGATCTCCTGGGTCAGCAGCGGGGAGTCGGCCGGGAGGCCGGTGAGGACGGTCGGCGGGACGACGTTGCCGACGGTCCGGCCCCGGACGAGGGCCGTCGCGCCGTCCGCGACCGCCCGGTCGACCAGTGCGTCCAGCGCGTCGGCCTGGAAGGCGTTGATGACCGGCCCGATCCGGGTCTCCGGATCCCTCGGGTCGCCGGTCTTGAGGGCGGCCACCTCGGCGGTGAACCGCTCGGTGAACTCCGCCGCCACCGACCGGTCCACCAGGATCCGGTTGGCCGCCATGCTGACCTGGCCCTGGTGGAGGAAGCGGCTGAAGACGGCCGCCCGGACCGCGTAGTCGATGTCGGCGTCCTCCAGGACCACCAGGGCGCTGTTGCCGCTCAGTTCGAGGATGGTCCGCTTGAAGGCGCCCGCCGCGGTGGCGGCGATGTGCCGGCCGACCCGGTCGGAGCCGGTGAACGAGATCACCTTGGGCACGGGGTGCTCGATGAACGCGTCGCCGATCTCGGCGCTGTCGGTGATGACGACGTTGAGCAGCCCGGCGGGCAGCCCCGCGTCCTCGAATATCTTCGCTATCAGTCCGCCGCCCACGACGGGCGCGTTCTGATGGGGCTTCACGACGACCGCGTTGCCGAGCGCCAGGGCGGGCGCGACGGACTTCATCGTCACCAGGAAAGGGAAGTTGAAGGCGCTGATGACGCCCACGACGCCGACGGGCAGCCGGTAGAGCCGGTTCTCCCGGCCGTCGCCCACGGCGGGCAGCAGCCGCCCGGTGGGCCGCAGCGCCTGGCGGATCGCCTCGCGCAGGAACTCCGTGGCGCTGCGGACCTCGTACCGCGCGCGCAGCCGGGTGCCGCCCAGTTCGTCGATGATCGCCTCGGCGATCTCCTCGGCGCGCTCGCCGGTGATGCGGAGCGCGCGCTCGATGACGGCACGGCGCTCGTACGGATTGACGACGGCCCACTCCTGCTGCGCCCGCTCGGCGGCCCGGTAGGCCCGGTCGACCTCCAGCGCGGTGGCCACGGTGACGGCGGCGAGTTTCTCGCCGTTGTAGGGATTGAAATCGATGATGTCCCACGAGCCGCTGCCGGTCAGCCACTCGCCGTCGATGTACTGGTGGGCCAGTTCATGGAAGAAGGACATGCAATCCCTTACTGCAGGCGTTCGCAGACTCCTGATGCGACGTCATCGTACTGAGTAATTACGTCAGTTGGAGTAGACCGCGCAGAAGATCCCGGCTCTCTTCCGGAGCGGGACTGTCCTGGGCCAGGCCCGCCATGGCCTTTTCGTACTGCGCGACCTCCTCGGGCTTGTCCAGATAGAGCGCGCTCGTCAGCTGCTCCAAATAGACAATGTCCGACAGATCGGATTCCGGAAAACGCAGCATCGTGAAAGAGCCGCTCTCACCGGCATGACCGCCATGGCTGAAGGGCATGACCTGGAGCGTGATGTTCGGCTGCTCCGACATATCGATCAGATGCCGCAATTGGGCACGCATGACATCGCGTTCGCCGTACGGGCGGCGCAGCGCCGCCTCGTCGAGCACGGCGTGGAACGTCGGGGCACGCTCCGAGACCAGCGCCTTCTGGCGCTCCAGACGCAGGGCCACCCGGCGGTCGATCTCGGCGGGCGAGGCGCCGCGCATCCCGCGCGAGACGACGGCGTGGGCGTACGCCTCGGTCTGCAACAGGCCGTGCACGAACTGGACTTCGTAGATACGGATGAGGGAGGCCGCACCCTCCAGACCGATGTACGTCTGGAACCAGCCGGGCAGCACATCTCCGTAACTGTGCCACCAGCCCGCCACATTGGCCTCGCGGGCCAGGCCGAGGAGGGAGTCCCGCTCCGCCTCGTCCGCGACTCCGTAGAGCGTGAGCAGGTCCTCGACGTCCCTGGCCTTGAAGCTCACCCGTCCCAACTCCATGCGGCTGATCTTCGATTCGGAGGCCCGGATCGAGTAGCCGGCCGCCTCACGGGTGATACCGCGCGACTCCCGCAGTCTCCTGAGCTGAGAGCCCAGGAGGATGCGTCGCACCACCGATCCACTCGACTCGCCTGCCGACACTGGTCCGACCCTCTCCCCATCGCTCTCCCTGGCACCCGGAGCCCCCCGGAACCCCGAGTGCCGGATTCTGCCACCAAAACGCTTCAGCCCGTACTCATTCGATTACGGAAATGGGAAGACGTCCAGAAAGCTCCGAAACTGACCTCGGGAAGAAATACCCCAGAACCACCACGCTATCGGGCAGGTCCGGCGCGTGCACGTGCATCTGCCCTTGCATCTGCCCTGCGCATTCGGAACCATGGTCCTCGCGCACCTGCGTGCTCGTGTTGTGCCGCTGTACCCCCCGCAGTACCGCTACAGGCAGTGCCGCTACAGCCGCGAATCCCGGGAGTGCCTCGTATGGGGACGAATGGATCGACGATGCTCGAGCCGTTACGGCAGGGGCTTCCCCCCACCGACCCCTCAGGGGTTGCCGGATCGGCGTCCTGCGCTCTGCCCGCACGTTACGAAGCGGTCGGCGGCGCACGGAAGTTCACCCGGACCACGCTGGAGCGATGGGAGCTCGGCGACCGTTTCGACGATGTCGCCCTGGTGGTGTCCGAACTCGTCACCAACGCCCTGCGTCACGCGCTGCCCGGCGATCCGCCCCGGGAGTTCCAGGACCCGCCGGTGCGCCTGCATCTGATGCGCTGGACCTCGCGGCTGGTGTGCGCGGTGCGCGATCCCAGCCGGGAGAGCCCGGTGGCGGGCGAGGCCGCGGATTCGGCCGAATCCGGCCGTGGCCTGTTCCTGGTGGAATGCGTCAGCGACAGCTGGGGCTGGCACCCCTCCCCCGCGCCGCTCGGGGAACTGCCTTCGGGACCGCTGTACGGCAAGGTCGTCTGGGCCCTTTTCCGGCTGCCGGAAAACACGAAGTCGGGTTCGTAGGAACCCCGGTCCGGCCCGTCACGGGTCGGACCCGGCGTCAGGCGCCGGTGGCGAGGTGGTCGAACTCGCCGTCCTTGACGCCCAGCAGCAGCGCCTCGATCTCCGCGGGCGTATAGACGAGTGCGGGCCCGTCGGGGTGACGGGAGTTCCGCATCGCCACATTTCCTCCGGGCAGCCGCGCGAACTCCACGCAGGACCCCTGGGAGTTGCTGTGCCTGCTCTTCTGCCAGACGACTCCGCGAAGCTCTGTGGCCGCCATGCCGTTGTACACGTGGTGCACAGGACGCTCCCCGAGTTGCAAGGTGCAAGTGTCAACTAGCTCGGATCATAGCTCTGTTCATATGCCAATGCATGAGCAGATGCACGTGCACGCGGGGTGTTCCTTTGATTACAGGCTTTCCGCCCCCGGCCACGACCTCCCGGAAGAGAGACGAACGGCACGCCTATTTCGCTCCCGTTCACCGGAGTTGATCGTTGCGGACCTTGGTAACGTGGCGCGGTCTTTCGACCGGAAAACTGCAAGGGGGAACTCCACGTGACCAGGTATCTACGCAACGGCGCCGTCATGGTCGCCGCTCTCGCCGCCTCACTGGCGCTCACCGCGTGCGGCAGCGACGACGCGGGCAAGGATTCCGGCGCGGACTCCGCACCGAGCGCGAAGCCCGGTGGCGGCGACGACAACGGCTCCGGGGAGTCCGCGGGCGGCGGCACGGACGCCGCCGCGTTGGAGGGCACCTGGGTGGGGCTGACGGACGGCAAGAACGTCACCGCGTCCATCGCCGCCCGCAAGGTCGCCCTCGTCGCCGACCAGTCCGTGTGCCAGGGCGATGTGAAGGACATGGGCGGCGAACCGATGCTGGCGCTGAAGTGCACCGGCGGCGGTACCGACCGCACGATGGGCACGATCGAATCCGTCGACGGCTCGAAGCTGGTCGTCTCGTGGGACGGCGGCGTCAAGGACACCCTCACCAAGGCCGACCAGGGCAAGCTGCCGAGCGGCATGCCCTCGCTCCCCGACCTCCCGGACCTGCCGGACCTGCCGGAGGTGCCCGCGCCGTAAGGAACGCGGCCGGCGGGGATCGCGCGCTCAGGTCTCGGCGAGCGTGCTGCTGACCCGGGTGGAGCCGCCCCGCTCGTCCAGGGCGCGGGTGAACTCCTCCAGCGCGTCCAGGAGCAGCGCCGCACCCCGGCGCACGACCGGGTCGCCGACCGGAGTCGTGCCGTCCTCCGTCGGCGTGGGCATGTCCCAGTGGGCCACCGCGTCCACCACCGGCTGCCAGTCGGGCAGCCGCCGCTCCCGTACCGCCTTGGCGCCCTTCTCGGTGGCCCGGCGCAACGCCTCGGCCAACTGGGCGGCGCCGGGCACCGGGTCGGCCGACCGGGCCGGCAGATGCGCCTCCAGGACCATCGCGGACCGGCCCAGCTGCGCCAGCGCGTGCTGGGCGTCGGTGGCGGCGGCCCGGGAGATGCCCCGGTGGCGTACGGGTTCGTGCTGGGCGGTCGCCAGCGCCTCCTGCCACGCCACCCTGGCCTCCCGGGTGGCGATCAGGGCGTCCCGGACGTCCTCGGCGTCCCGGTCGGCGGGGTTCGCGTACCGGTCGACGACCGTGGCCGCGTACCGCCCGTCCGCCACCAGCCACTCGGCCAGCCGGTTGCGCAGGCGCGGGGTCTCCCAGGCCGGGTAGACGGCGTACGAGATCATCGCGAGGAGCCCGCCGACGAGCGTCAGCACGATGCGTTCCGTGATGGTCTGGGACCAGTCGTCGCCGGCCATGCCGAGCAGGAAGACGACGTACGCGGCGACGCAGACCTGGCCGACCGCGTAGCCGGTGCGCATCAGCAGATACATCAGCCCGGCGCAGATCACCGCGAGGAGCGCGGAGAGCCGGGCGTCGGGGTGGGCGGTCTGCACGACGGCGGTGGCGAGTCCGACGCCGACCAGGGTGCCGCCGAAGCGGGCCACGGAACGGGCGTACGTCTGCGAGAACTCGGGCCGCATCACCATGACGGCGGTCATCGGCGCCCAGTAGCCGTGGCCGAGCGGCACGGCCTCGCCCACGAAATACCCGGAGACGGCGACCACGGCGACCCGGATGGCGTGCCGCATGACCGGCGAGCCGTGGTGCAGCTCGCGGCGCATCGAGGCCAGCACCACCGGGATCAGCTTCAGCAGGGTGGGCCGGTGCCGGGTGTCCGGGGCGAGGTCCGTGGGGATCCCGCTGTCGGTGCCGGTGCCCTCCGCGATCTCCAGGACGTCGTCGAGCAGGGCCGAGAGCCGGTCGGCGGCGCGGCGGGCGGGGCCGACGAGGATCACGTCGTTGTCGGGGGTCTTCAGGACGCCCAGGTCGGTGGCGGAGAGGTGGACGGGCTCGCCGTGCCGGACGGCCCGCGCGGCGGCGTCCAGGACCGAGCCGGCCGCGCCCAGCAGCTCGTTCACCCAGAGCCGCTCCAGACCGTCGCCGGGCACGCCCATCGCCGGGTCCGCGAGCGAGGCGAGCACCGGGCGCAGCCGCTCGGCGACGCCCCGCGCCCCGTGCAGTTCGGCGGGGCGGCGGCGGGCCTCGCGCGGGGTGACGGCGGCGGCGCTGCGGGCGGTCATCAGGGGCAGCGGGTCGAAGGAGGCGACCGGGTCGTGCCGCAGCCGCCGGGCGTAGTCGGCCTCGGCGGCGAGCGCGTCGGCGAGCGCGTCGCGCTGGGCTCCCCATCTGCGGACCGGGAAGAGGACGATGAGCGCCGCCTGCACCAGGCCGCCGGCGGCGATCATCCCCGCGTGGGCGGCGGCGTCCACGACCGAGGTGGGCAGGGTGATCGTCACCAGCATGATCGCGACGTTGGACGAGGCGATGATGCCGCCCGTGGGGCCCGCCGCCCAGGCGAGGCCGGCGAGGAAGGTCCAGGCGCCGAGCAGGCACAGGAAGAGCACGACGTGCGCGCCGCTGACGTAGCCGACGAACGTCGAGATCGCGAGGCTGGCGCCGGAGACCAGGGCGAGGACGGGGCGCGGCCGCCAACTGCGCTGGAAGGTGGCGATGGCCGCCTGGAACGCGCCGAACGCGGAGCTCGCCGCGATCTCGGGCCCGAACAGGACGAGGCTGGTGCCGACGACGAGGGCGAGGCCGGCCGCACCGCGAAAGGCGATGAGGGGTTCCAGCCTCTGCCGCTCGATCTCCAGCCCCGAGCGGGCGGTCTCCTTCAGCGCCCGGAGCCAGCTCATGGGCCGAGCCTAACCGTGCAATCTCGGACAAGCTCGACTTATGGCGTGATTTCGCCATCGGGTCGGGGGGATGCGCCGGTCCGCGCGCCTCCCATGCGGGCCCGGTCGGCGGCCTCGGTGCCGTGCGTCCAGCCGTCCAGGTCGCTCACGCCCCGGACCCGGGTGGTCGTGGTCCTCGGGAACATCCGCCCGGCGGTGTCGGTGACCGCGACATCGCGGGCGGCGAGGACGGGCAGCAACCCGGCGCCGCCCTGGTCCGCGTCGGAGCCGGCCGCCGCCGTGATCCGCTCGGCCCCGTCGGCGAGCCGGCGGCCGAGGCGCTGGGCGTACCCCATCAGGAACGCCTGCCGGAAGGTCTTGGTCCGCTTGCGGCCCCCGGCCCGCTGTCCGGCCTCCGCCCGGGTCATCGCGGCCGTCCCCTGGACGAGCAGGGAGGTGAACAGCAGCTCGACGGCCTCCAGGTCCGGCTCGAAGCCGACGACCGTGGTGAAGCCGAGGTCCTCGTTCCACACGGCCCGGCAGCGGTTCGCCGAGGCGACGGCGTCGAGCAGGATCGCCTTGGCGCTCTCGTACGGGGGCTCCACCCCGATCCGGCAGGCGCCCGGCGTCTCACGGCTCCGCGTCCGGGCGGCGAGGAGGGCCTCGTCGATGCTGTGCCGGGCCATCAGCTCCTGCGCCTTGGTGGTCAGCGCCTCGGCCTCCTCCGGGAAGCCGGTCGCCTCGGCCTTCGCCAGCAGCGCCCGGATCCGGGTGAGCATGCGGGGCTCGTCGGCGGCGGGCGGCCGGTGCAGGTCGTCGGCGACCGTGCCGGGCGGCGGTCCCACCGGCTCGATGGCGGGCAGCCGCAGCAGCAGCCGGTACAGCTCCAGCAGATCGGCGGCGTAGGAGAACCGGTCGGGGCGGTTGCGGGGCGCGGGCGGCGGAAGCTCGGCGAGCTGCTGCCGCCAGCGGGGCGGCAGCTCCGCGTACCGGGCGGTCTCGGCGGCGATCAGGGTCGCGGCCAGCGCCGCCCGCCGCTCGTCCAGCTCGCGGCGGACGAACCGGATCAGGTCGGCCGGGTGCCAGCCCCGGTCCCACGCCCGGCGTACGAACTCCTCGCCGCGCCGGTGCGCCCGGTCGTCGGCGTCCGGGGCGGCGGCGAGCAGGGACGCGCCGGCGTCCAGGGCGGCGTCGCCCTCCGCGTAGAGGGCCGCCGCGCACGCCCGGTCGATCACCGATTCCATCCGGCCAAGGGTAGGCGGCCGCACCGACAGGCCGGTCCCCGCTTCCGGGCACTGTCAGTGGCGGGTGCCAGACTCGCACCCATGACCGAACGGTGGGCGGTGGCGGCTGCGGACGGGGGCGGGGCGCTGCTCGCGCCGCTGGCCCGGGACGGCACGCCCGCCGGTCCCGTCGTCGCCGAGCCCGACCTCGTCGAGGCGGTCCGCTCCCGGCCCGGTGTGGCGCGCTGGGTGTGGCGGTCGACCGCCGGGATCTACCCCCGGCTGCTGGCCGCCGGGGTCCGGGTCGAGCGGTGCTACGACATCGAGTGCGCCGAGCTGCTGCTGCTCGGCCACGCCGGGCGGCTCGGCGAGCCCCGGTCGGCCGCCGCCGCGCTGGCCCGCCTCGACAACGCGCCGGTGCCGCCCGATCCGCCCGCCCGGTCCGCCGAACCGGGCGCGCAGTCCTCCCTCTTCGAGCCGTCGTCGGGGACCGGGGTGCCGTTCGAGGGGCTGCTGCGGGTCTACGCGGACCAGCTGCGCCGCCACGACACGGCGGAGCACCCGGACCGGATGCGGCTGCTGACCGCGTCGGAGTCGGCGGGGATGCTCGTGGCCGCCGAGATGCACCGGGCCGGGCTGCCCTGGCGCGCCGACGTCCACCGGGAGCTGCTGAACGGACTGCTCGGCGAGCGGTACGCGGGCGGCGGCGAGCCCCGAAGACTCGCGGAGCTGGCGGACGAGGTGTCGGCGGCGTTCGGCAGAAGGGTCCGCCCGGACCTGCCCGCCGATGTGGTGAAGGCGTTCGCGCAGGCCGGGATCCCGGTGAAGTCGACCCGGCGGTGGGAGCTGGAGGAGGTGGACCATCCGGCGGTCGAGCCGCTGATCGCGTACAAGAAGCTGTACCGGATCTGGACGGCGCACGGCTGGTCCTGGCTCCAGGACTGGGTGCGCGAGGGCCGGTTCCGCCCGGAGTACCAGCCGGGCGGCACGGTCAGCGGCCGCTGGACGACCAACGGCGGCGGGGCCCTCCAGATCCCCAAGGTGATACGGCAGGCCGTCGTCGCCGACGAGGGGTGGCGGCTCGTCGTCGCGGACGCCGACCAGATGGAGCCCCGGGTGCTGGCGGCGATCTCCCGCGACCGGGGCCTGATGGAGGTGGCCGGTCACGACGGCGACCTCTACAAGGCCCTGTCCGACCGGGCGTTCTCCGGCGACCGCGAGCACGCCAAGCTGGCGCTGCTCGGTGCGATCTACGGCCAGACGTCCGGCGACGGCCTGAAGAACCTGGCCGCACTGCGCCGCCGCTTCCCGCTCGCCGTCGCCTATGTCGACGACGCGGCCCGGGCGGGCGAGGAGGGGCGGGTGGTGCGGACCTGGCTGGGCCGGACCAGCCCGCCGGTCGCGCTGGCGGGCCAGGACGAGGAGGCGGGCATCCCCCAGGAGGGTCCCGAGGGCGACCGGGGCTCCGGGGCCGCGTCCGGCGGCGGTACGGCACGGGCCCGGGGGCGCTTCACCCGTAACTTCGTGGTGCAGGGCAGCGCGGCCGACTGGGCGCTGCTGCTCCTGGCCGGGCTGCGCCGGGCGCTCTTCGAGCAGGGGCTGCGGGCGCAGTTGGTGTTCTTCCAGCACGACGAGGTGATCGTGCACTGCCCGGCCGGGGAGAGTGCCGCCGTCGCCGAGGCGATCCGCGCGGCGGGCGAGCTGGCCGGCCGGACCGCCTTCGGGCAGACCCCGGTGCGGTTCCCCTTCACGACGGCGGTGGTGGAGCGGTACGCGGACGCCAAATGACACCCCGCGGCGTGCCTACCGCTGCTGGAGCTTCAGCCATTCCGGGCTGGTGGCCAGGGCGGTGAGCTGGTCCATGGTGAGCGCCGGCTCCGGGCGGGTGGCGGGCGTGGACTGCTCGCCGGAGTTGAAGGCCGAGACGACGACCCGCATGCCGTCGGGGCGCATCGTGTCCGCCGTCCACCACACGACCCCCGCGCCGCCCTTCTCGCCGGGCGCCTTCGAGGTGGCGAGCAGGGTGCCGTCGGGCAGGGTGGTCGCCTCGCCGTACAGATCGCCGGCCACGTCCCGCATGTCGCGCTGCACATTGATCTGCACGAGGGACCGGCCCTTGCCGTCGTCGACGACGACCGAGGCGAACTCGTCCTCGCTGTCCGTCTCGTCGCTCACGGTCAGCCCCTCGGGCAGCAGGGCGCGGAAGGTCGGCATCAGCAGCGTGTAGTCGAGCGGGGGCCCCGGCTCGGGGGTGCTCTCCGGGGCGGTCGACGGAGAGGCGGGCGACGGAGAGGCGGGCGCGGACGGGGCGGGCGTGGGTTCGGCCACGCTCGTGGGGGTGGTGGCTCCGGCCGTCGGCGCGGCCGGTCCGCTGTTCGCGACCCCCGACCCGTCGCCGGCGGCGTTCAGCGCTCCGGTCGCGAACGTCACCCCGCCGCCGACGAGGGCCAGGGCCAGCACGCTGCCCGCCACGGCGGCGGCCCGGCGGCGGCGCAGCCTGCGCCGCCCCTGCTCCAGCGCGCCGTCCACCACGGCGGTGCGGCCGGTCAGCTCGAAACCCCCGCCGGTACGACGGAGTTCCTCGCCGAGTCCGTCCTCAAAGGGCATGTCATCGTCCATGGGCATGGGAAATCACCACTTCTCACTCTGGATGCACAACGGTTGACGGCCCCGGGGGGGGGACCGGTCGGGCAGAAGCCCGGAAGTCAGAAGCCCGGAAGTCAGCGGGCGGCGAACTCCGCGATGCTGCCGCCGAGCAGATCACGCAGCCGCCCGAGCGCCCGCACACAGCGGGTCCGGACGGCGGCCGGGCTGACCTGGAGGGCGGCGGCGGTCTCCTCGATGCTGCGGTCCTCCCAGTACCGCAGGACCACGACCGCACGGTCCTTGGGAGCCAGCTGGGCCAGCGCCTGGAGCAGCGTCATCCGCAGCGCCGGGTCGTCGGGGGCGGCCGGGGCGCCCTCGGGCAGTTCGGCCAGCGGGCGTTCGCTCGCGGAGCGCCGTCGCCGGTGGGTCAGGAAGGTCCGCACGAGCACGGTCTGCGCGTACGCCGCCGGGTTGTCGATCCGGCGGGCCCGGCCCCACAACACGTACATCCGGCTCAGCGTCTCCTGCACCAGGTCCTCGGCGAGATGCACATCGCCGCTGGTCAGCAGGCAGGCCGAGCGGAACAGATGGCCGGCCCGGCCGGCCGCGAACACGCGGAACTCCTCGGTGCGCGACGCCCTCATACCCTCCCCCGTCCGTCCATCCGTTCCGCCCTTCCCCCTGTATGACGCGACGGGGCCGGGCAAATGTTTCGGCCGATCCGGGAAAAGTTTCCGGAACAGGGAAGCGCCCCGTTCACGCGCCGGACGGCGTGAACGGGGCGCGGGCGGTGGTGCGCGCTCGCTGTCCTGCGTCTACCCGCGTTCCCACAACGCGGGGACGTTCGGCGGCTCCCAGCCGGGTACGGCCTGGTGCGCCTGCAGACAGCGGTAGGCGACCCCGCCGTAGGTCACGCGGTCACCCGCGCGGTAGGAGGCGCCGGAGGCCCAACTGGTCCCCGGCTCGGTCGGTGGGTCGGTGGGCGGATCGGTCGGGCCGGGCGTCTGGGCGACGTCCAGGACGAAGTCGAAGGTGCCCTGGCGCCCGTTTCCGGCGTCGCGGACGTTCATCAGCAGCTCCGGGTCGAACAGCGCGTCGGTGTTGTTGCGCGGCTCGTCCGGGAAGTACAGCTGGGTGGTGAGGATGCGGCCGCCGGGCGCCTGTGCCTTCACGTGGAGATGGCGCGTACGGCCCGGGTAGAGGCCCGGCACGACGGTGGTGAGGCTGAACGACCCGTCCGCCCCGGTGAACTGGTGTCCCCGGAAGGCGAACTGGGCCATGTCGTAGGCCCCGTTGGTGTCCGCCTGCCAGAAGTCGAGCAGCGCCCCGGAGATGGGCCGGCAGGCCCGGCCGAAGACATAGCCGCTCACGGTGAGCGGTACGCCGGGCGTGCCCGGGGACACCAGGCTGGTGCGGAGCGGCGAGTTGGGCTTGAAGTACGGCCCCTCCATCTGCGGGGGCGTCGTGTCGTCGCCGTCGTCGCACTCCGGGGTGGGGGCCAGCGGCCCGTTCCCGGTGGAGACGGCGTCCCGGGCGAGCGCGACGCCCCCTCCGGCGAGCAGGGGCGCGGCGCTCGCGACGAGCGCGGCCTTCAGGAGGCCCTTGCGGCTGATCCGCCACCGGTCGCCCGACGCCTCGTCGGACGCGTTGGGGTCGTGGGGGCTCGCGTTGTCCATGGGTGGGGTCATGACGGTTTCCTCGGAGTCCTCGGTGCGGGGAGGCGGAGAGGTTCAGGAGGTTCGGTGACGCCGGACGGGCGGTGCCGCCCGTACGGGTGCCGGGTGACACCCGTACGGGCCGGGGTTGGTCAGACCCGCTGCCAGAGCGCCGGGACGGCGGCGGGGGTCCAGCCGGGCTGGGCCGTGTGTCCCTGGAGGCAGCGGTAGGTCGCTCCGCCGTACGTCACCGTGGCTCCGGCGGCGTAGGTGGTGCCGGCCGCCCAGGTGCCGCCCGGCGGGTCGGTGGGCGGGTCGGTCGGCGGCGTGGTGGGCGGGTCGGTGGGCGTACCGCTGGTGACCAGGGTCAGCCCGTACGCCTGGAGCAGCGGGTTGAGCGGCTGGAAGTACGTCGTACCGCCGGAGGAGCAGTTGCCCGAGCCGCCGGAGGTGACGCCCTGCGCCTGGTTGCCGGAGATGTACGAGCCGCCGGAGTCGCCCGGCTCCGCGCAGACGCTGGTGCGGGTCACGCCGGAGATGGTGCCCTCCGGGTAGGTGACGCTGGTGTTGAGCTGCTGGATGGTGCCGCAGTGCCAGCCGGTGGTGGAGCCGGAGCGGCAGACCGAGGCGCCGACGACGGACGAGGTGGATCCGGCGACGGTGACGTCGCCCCGCCCGTAGCCGTTGACCGTCGGGCGCGGGGTCCAGTTGGCGTTGGTGGCGACCCAGGCGTAGTCGCGGCCGGGGAAGGTCGAGCCCTGGAAGGTGCCCTGGGCCTGCTGGTTGAAGCCGTTGGTGGTGGTGCCGACCCGTCCGCAGTGGCCCGCCGTGGCGAAGCCGTTCTGGGTGCCGCGCTTCACCGAGAAGCCGATGGAACAGCGGCCGGAGCCGTTCATGTAGTACGCGTCGCCGCCCCGCAGGTCGGCGAGGGCGCGGGGCTGTTCGGCGGACCGGGCGACGGTGACGAGGCCGCTGTCGACGCCGGCCGTCTTCAGGAACGCGGCTCCGGCGGCGGTGCTCGCGGCGTTCACGACGACCCGGTTGGCCTCGACGTCGACGTACCAGACGGGCACGTCCTTGGGCGCCTTGCGCAGCGCGGCCCTGTCGAGGGCCTCCTTGACGCCTTCGAGCCGGTCCAGGCTGTGGCCGACGACCTCGGCCTTCGCCCCGGCCCCGGTGATCCGGGCGGTCTGGGAGGCGTCGGTGGTGGCGACGGTCAGGGCCGCCTTCGTGCCGCTGACCCGGGCTCCGGCGAAGCTGGCGCCGAGGGACTTCTCCAGACCGGCGGCGACGGCGGCGGCGCGGTACTCGTTGGCTATCCGGCTGCGCGCGTCGTCCGCGTCCAGGCCGAGGTCGCGTTCCATGGCGGCCAGCAGTCCGGGCGACAGGCTGTCGGCGGAGACCGGCGGGGCGGTGGTGCCCGCGGGGTCGGCGGACGCCACGCCGGTGAGCCCGGCGAGGGCGAGCGCACCCACGGCCACCGTGGCGGTGCCGGCGACGAGGGCGCGTCTGCGGAGCGTGGTTCTCTCCACGTAACTCTCCTTGGTTCAGGGGTGTCCGGATCCGGCGGGGGTTGGTCCGGACCAGGGAATTGCCGAAACCGTAGCGGCGGCGACACCCGTCGCAGGAGATCCCGTTCACCCCCCTCCCTCCGCGTTATGGGGCGAAGCCGGAAGCCGTCTCCCTTTCGGCGGGGCGCCCGGGTAGGTTCGCCCTCATGCACACAGGGCAACTTCTGGGCTCGGGACGCACCGCCGACGTGTACGCACTCGACGGCTCCTGGGTCCTTCGCCGTTACCGGGACCGCGCCGACACCACGGAGGAGCTGGCCGTGATGTCGTACGTCGGCGCCTTCGGGTTCCCCGTGCCGCGCATCGGTCCGCCCGCCGAGGGGGCCCGCCCCACGGATCTGGTGCTGCAGCGGCTGACCGGTCCGACCCTGGCCGAGGCGCTGCTGGCGGGGCGGGTGGGGGCGGCCGAGGCGGGCGCGCTGCTGGCCCGGCTGCTGCGCGAGCTCCACGCCATACCGCCCCGGGTCTCGGCGAACCCGGAGGACTGCGTGCTCCACCTGGACCTGCATCCGCAGAACGTGATCCTGTCGCAGGACGGCGCGGTGGTGATCGACTGGGACACCGCGGCGGAGGGCCCGCCCGGCCTCGACCGCGCGATGTCGGCGCTGATCCTGGCCCGGGTCGCGCTCGACCCGGAGTTCCCGGCCGGGGCGGACGTACGGCCCCTGCTGGCGGCGCTCCTGACGGAACTCGCCGACGACGGCGGCGCGTCGGCCGCCGACCTGGCCCTGGCCCGCACCCGCCAACAGGCGAACCCCCACCTGACCGACCACGAACGAGGCTGCCTGGACCGGGCGGTGGACCTGGTGATGGGCTGCGCCCCGTAGAACTCGAGCGCCCGCTCCTCAAGCCCCTCCGGCGATTGAGGAGCGGGGGCCGGGGCATTTCAAGCCCTCCGACCTTCGAGGAGCGGGGCCCGGGGCTTTTCAAGCCCCTCCGGCGATTGAGGAGCGGGGGCCCGGGGGCGGAGCCCCCGAAAGCCCGAGCTCAGCGCCGCCCGCGCCGCGCGTCCCGCACCCGCCGCAACCGATTCACCGTGACCGGATCCTCCCGCAGCGCCCGCTCGTCCCCGATCAGCGCGTTCAGCAGCTGGTAGTAGCGGACCGGCGAGATCCCGAGCTCCTCCCGGATCGCCCGTTCCTTCGCCCCGGGCCCCGCCCAGGACCGCCGCTCCAGGGCCAGCAGCGCCCGGTCCCGTACGGACAGCTCGGAGGCCGGCGACGGAGCGGGGCCGTCGGCGGCGGCAGGGTCGGGGGCGGTCATATCAACCAACCTAATACCCGCCCCCGACACCGCGCCCGCGCCCCGCGCCCCACGGCCGCTACTCGGCGGCCTCCGCCTGGGTCGCCTCGGCCGCTATCCCGCCGAGGATGCTCTCGGGGTTGCTGCCCGGCGCGACCGCGCTGCCGATGTTCTTCTTGATCGCGTCGCTGACCGTGGCCCAGGACGTCTTGCCGAACGGGGGAAGCGTCGAGTTGGGCAGCGCGGCCAGGAACTCGTGCAGCTTCTTGTGCTTCTTGTCGGCCTCCATCGCGGCGGAGGCACTGCCGGTCACCGGGAGCAGGTCGTACTCCTCGGCGAACTCCAGCACGTTCTCGTCGGAGTAGGCGTAGTCGAGGAACTTGCCGATCTCCTGGCGGTGGCCGTTCTCCTTGAAGCCCATCATCCAGTCGGCGACGCCCATGGAGCCCTTGGTCGGGCCGTCGGCGCCGGGCAGCGGCACCATGCCGACCTTGATGCCCTTGGCCTCGGCCTCGTCCATCAGGGTGGGGTGGCCGTTGAGCATGCCGACCTTGCCCCCGGCGAACGCCTCGAACGCCTTCGCCCGGTCCAGCTTGCCCGGGGCGACCGGGCCGGTGAGGCCCTTGCCGACGAGGTTGTCCCGCAGCCAGCGGAACGTGGCGACGTTCTCGGCCGAGTCGATGTCGTAGGAGCCGACGTCGTCCGTGTAGCCGCCGTTGCCGCTGAGGAGCCACATCAGGGTCTCGGCCTGGGCCTCCTCCTGGCCGAGCGGCAGGGCGAAGGGGTATTCGACGCCCTTCGCCTTCAGCGCCGTGGCGTCGTTGCGGATGTCGTCCCAGGTCTCGGGGGCGTCCAGACCCGCGTCGCCGAAGAGCTTCTGGTTGTAGAAGAGCAGCCGAGTGCTGGCGACGAAGGGCATGCCGTAGAGCGTGCCGTTGACCTTGCCCGCGTCGGTGAGCGACGGGAGGAAGTTCGCCACGGTGCGGATCGCGAGCGTCTCGTCGGCGGTGTAGAGCTTGCCCTGCTTGGCGTAGTCCGCGTACGCGCCGATCTGGGCGATGTCCGGGGCGTTGCCGGCCTTGACCATCGCGGCGACCTCGCGGTCGACGTCCTTCCACGACAGGACGGTGACGTCGACCTTGATGCCGGGGTGCTCCTTCTCGAAGCCTGTCGCGACCCCGCTCCAGTACTTCTCGGAGCTGTTCTCCGGGCCGGTGCCGTAGTCGGCGGCCACCAGCTTGAGCGTGACGTCGACCGAGCCGGTGTCACCCCCGCAGCCCGACAACGTTGCCGTCATTCCCAGCGCGGCCACCACCGCGGTCAGACCCAAAAAGCGCCGCTGCACAGCCTCGCCCATCCTCGTTGATACACCTGCTCACGGACGGTGCGCACGGCGTCGGCCGGCGGCCTCTGCTCGGCCGCGGCAGTGCCGCCCTGTCCTGGACACCGTCCGGATGAACTGCGATTTTCCCCCATTGCCGACGCGAAGGTCTACACCACCGGCGTATCGCTTCGGCAACGTATAGGGACTCCGGAGGCCACAACTGGCTTACCGGTACTGGCAGTCGGAGCCCCCGACCCGTATCTTGGTCCAGACCTTTAGGCCGGATTCCCCCGATCCGGGCTTCCCATTAGTGACTTTCCGGCGGAAAACGCCCCGCCTTCACTCGTTCATCATTTTGTATGGGTGCGCAACAAACCTCGCTAGTGGACTAGACCTATTGGGGGTCGGCGGGCGAAACTGTCTCCCGTGAGACATGTCATCGCCCTCGATGTGGGCGGCACCGGAATGAAGGCCGCACTGGTCGGGACCGACGGCACCCTCCTCCACGAGGCGCGGCGGGCCACCGGCCGGGAGCGCGGCGCCGACGCGGTCGTCGAGTCGATCCTCGCGTTCGCGGCAGATCTGCGCGCCCACGGCGAGGAGCACCTCGGCGAGAGCGCCGTCGCCGCGGGGGTCGCCGTGCCCGGCATCGTCGACGCCGAGAAGGGCATCGCGGTGTACGCCGCGAACCTGGGCTGGCGCGACGTACCGCTGCGCGCCCTGCTCGGCGAGCGCCTTGGCGTCCCCGTCGCCCTCGGCCACGACGTCCGCACCGGCGGGCTCGCCGAGGGCCGGATCGGGGCCGGGCGGGGCGCGGACCGCTTCCTGTTCGTCCCGCTAGGCACCGGGATCGCCGGGGCCATCGGCATCGCGGGGGGCATCGAGGCGGGCGCCCACGGGGACGCGGGCGAGATCGGCCACATCGTGGTCCGCCCGGACGGCCCCGACTGCAGCTGCGGCCAGCGCGGCTGTCTGGAGACGCTGGCCTCCGCCGCCGCGGTGACCCGGGCCTGGGCCGCCGCCTCCGGGGACCCCGGGGCGGACGCCGCGGACTGCGCGAAGGCCGTCGAGTCGAGCGACCCGGCGGCGGTCCGGGTCTGGCAGGACGCGATCGACGCGCTCGCCGCCGGCCTCGTCACCGCGCTCACTCTCCTCGACCCCGGCACGCTCATCATCGGTGGCGGTCTCGCCGAAGCCGGGGAAACCTTGTTCACACCACTGCGTGCGGCCGTCGAGGAACGGATCACGTTCCAGAAGCTGCCCCACATCGTCCCGGCGGCCCTCGGGGACACCGCCGGATGCCTGGGCGCGGGGCTGCTCGCCTGGGATCTACTCTCCACGGAGGTTTCCGCCTGATGGCCGGACGCGCAGCAGACAGCACCGTTCTCGCCGGCGCCCGGGTGGTGCTCCCCACCGGCACCGTCGAGGACGGCCGGGTGACCGTCGAGGGCACCCGCATCGCCGCCTCCGCACCCGAGGGCGCCCGGACCGTCGACCTCTCCGGCCACTGGGTGGTCCCCGGCTTCGTGGACATGCACAACCACGGCGGCGGCGGGGCCTCCTTCACCTCCGGCACCGTGGACGAGGTCCTCACCGGCATCCGTACGCACCGCGAGCACGGCACCACCACGATGGTCGCCTCCACGGTCACCGGCGAGATGGACTTCCTCGCCCGGCGCGCGGGCGTCCTGTCCGAGCTGGTCGAGCAGGGCGACCTGGCCGGGATCCACTTCGAGGGCCCCTTCATCTCGCCGTGCCGCAAGGGCGCCCACAGCGAGGAACTGCTGCGCGACCCCGACCCGGCCGAGGTCCGCAAGCTGCTGGACGCGGCGCGCGGCACCGCCCGGATGTTCACCCTCGCCACCGAGCTGCCCGGCGGCATCGACTCCGTACGGCTGCTCGCCGAGCACGGCGTCATCGCCGCGATCGGCCACACGGACGCGACGTACGAGCAGACCGTCGAGGCCATCGACGCGGGCGCGACCGTCGCCACCCACCTGTTCAACGCGATGCCGCCGCTCGCCCACCGCGAGCCCGGCCCGATCGCCGCCCTCCTGGAGGACGACCGGATCACCGTCGAGCTGATCAACGACGGCACGCATCTGCACCCGGCCGTCCTGGAGCTGGCCTACCGCCACAAGGGCGCGGGCCGCGTCGCGCTGATCACCGACGCGATGGACGCCGCCGGCTTCGGCGACGGGGAGTACCAGCTCGGCCCGCTCGCGGTCGAGGTCACCGACGGGGTGGCCCGGCTGGTGGAGGGCGGCTCGATCGCCGGCTCCACGCTCACCCTGGACACCGCGTTCCGCCGGGCCGTCACCCTCGACGAGATCCCGGTCGAGGACGTCGTCCGGTCCATCTCCGCCAACCCGGCCCGGCTGCTCGGCGTCTACGACCGGGTCGGCTCGCTGGACCCGGGCAAGGACGCCGACCTGGTGGTCCTCGACGAGGACTTCGTCCTCAAGGGCGTCATGCGCCGGGGCGAGTGGATCATCGAGCCGAAGACGGTCTGAGGCCGGCCGGCGGGCCGCGCGACGCACGTAACGAAGAGATGGCGGTCGGCCCGCGGGACTGGGCCGACCGCCACCGCTTTGACATGATCATCAGAATCGCGTGCCGCCGTCCGGGCACGGGCCGCCAGGAGCACAGACCGAGGGAGGGGCCGGCAGGTGATCCTGACCGTCACTCTGAACACCGCGCTCGACGTGACGTACACCGTCGACGCGCTCGTCCCGCACAGCAGCCACCGGGTCGGCGAGGTCACCGAACGCCCCGGCGGCAAGGGCCTCAACGTCGCCCGGGTGCTCGGCGCGCTGGGCCACGACACCGTCGTCACCGGCTTCGTCGGCGGGGCGACCGGAGGCGTCCTGCGCGATCTCCTCGCCCCGCTCCCGCCGCGCGACGCCCTCGTGCCCGTGGCCGGGAACACCCGTCGCACGCTCGCGATCACCGACCGCTCGACCGGCGACACCACCCAGCTCAACGAGCCGGGACCGCAGGTGAGCCCCGACGAATGGGCCGCCTTCCTGCGGACGTACGAGGAGCTGACCGCCGGGGCGGAGGCGGTCGCGCTCTGCGGTTCCCTGCCGCCCGGCATCCATGTCGGGGCCTACGCGGAACTGGTCCGGATCGCCCGCGCCGCCGCCGTGCCCGTCCTCCTGGACACCAGCGGCGAACCGCTCCGCCGGGGCATCGCCGCCCGCCCCGACCTGGTCAAGCCGAACGCGGAGGAGCTGGCCCAGCTGACCGGCTCCCGCGAACCCCTGCGCGCCGCGGGCGACGCCCGCCGCCGGGGAGCCCACGCCGTGATCGCGTCGCTCGGCCCGGAGGGCGTGCTCGCCGTCACCCCGGACGGCGTCTGGCGGGCCGCCCCGCCCGCCCCGGTGCGCGGCAACCCGACCGGCGCGGGCGACTCGGCGGTGGCCGGGCTGCTCTCCGCCCTGGCCGAGGGCCTGCCCTGGCCGGAGCGGCTGGCCCGGGCGGTGGCCCTGTCGACGGCGACCGTGCTGGCCCCGACGGCCGGCGAGTTCGACGCGGCGGCCTACGCGGAGCTGCTGCCGCGCGTCACGGTGGAGCCGCACACGCCGACGCCCTGACCACCTGGGCGGTGATCAGGGCGTACGTACGGGAAGTGGCCGTCAGCCGTTCTTCTTGATGTGGCCCGACTTCAGCTCCAGCTGGTCGAGATTGGCGTCGCACTCGTCGCCCGTCTCGCAGGACAGCTTGAGGGTGTTGGCGCCCTTGTCGAGCTGGACGTAGGCGAACGTGTTCGTCCAGCCCTTCTCCAGATCGCCCTCGGCGGCCTTCGCGAAGTTCGTCATGTTGATGGAGCGGGGCTCCTGCGCGTTGACCGTCAGGGTCGTCTTCGCGTCCTTGCCGGGCACGCCGTAGGTCACGTACAGGGTGTACGCGCCGGCCTCGGGCACCTCCACCGACCAGGTGGCCGAGCGGCCGACCTCGTTCAGGTTGATGTAGTTGCCGTTCGCGCCCTTGGCGCCCTTGACCGTGGAGTCCAGGGCCGCCGTGCCGCCCAGCGTCAGCGTCGCCGCGTCCTGCTTCGGCAGCTCGACCGGCTTCGGCGTCTCCTCGGGCTTCTTCTCCGGCTTCTTCGACTCCTCGACCTGGCCGGCGGAGCCCTGCGAGGAGGACGCCTCGTCCTTCTTGTCGTCCTTGTCGCCGTCGTCGCCCGTGAGCAGGGCGGCTCCGATGCCGATGAGGACGACCGCGACCACGGCGACCGCCGCGATCAGGAGCGCCTTCGTGTTCGGACCGCCGCGCCCCGGGCCGCCGCCGTGACCGCCCTGCGCCGGAGGCTGCCCGTTGGACGCGCCGCCGGGGTAGGTCTCGGGGGCCGCGTACTGCGGGTTCGGCCGGTTGTACTGCTGCGCGGGCTGGCCGTACTGCTGCTGGGGCGGGTAGCCGTACCCGCCCTGCTGCTGCGGCACCTGCTGCTGGCCGTACTGGCGCTCGCCGACGGCACGCACCTGGTTGTAGGACGTTCTGGGCACACCCGGCTGCGCGGCCGGACCCGGGTAGCCGTAGCCGCCCTGGCCGGGCGGCTGGGCGCCTGCCGCCTGTCCGTCCGCGTACAGATAGCCGAACGGATCGTCGTCCTCGGGCTTGCTCGCGCCGTTGTTTCCGGCCGTCATCCCTGGGTCACTCCTCACCATGTCGCCAGCCGTCGCCGACCGGCCGAGCCTACCTCGAACGGAGCAGGCCCCGAATTGCGATCACGGACCGGGACGGCCTGCGGGGAACGGGTACGGGGTAGGGGAGAAACGAGCCGTGAACGTCATCCGGCCCTGCGGTGAACCTTCGACCGGGACCGCTTCTCCACGTACATCCGCTGGTCGGCGGAGCGCAGGACCTCTTCCACGGTCATTCCGCACTCGGCCCAGCCGATGCCGAAACTCGCCCCGACCCGGACCGCGCGACCGTCGACCCTTATGGGCGGAATGATGGCATTTCGCAGACGAACGGCCAGGTCAGCGGCGTCCGCCGCCCCGAGGCCGTCGGCGAGGACGACGAATTCGTCACCCCCGAGCCGGGCGACGGTGTCGCCGTCGCGCACACAGGTGCTCAGCCGCCGGGCGACCTCGATGAGCACGGCGTCGCCGGTGTGGTGTCCGAAGCGGTCGTTGATGGACTTGAAGCCGTCGAGGTCGCAGAAGAGGACCGCGAGCCCCTTCGTCCCGTCGTCGTGCGCCGGGTCCGGGGCCGCCGTGTGCACATGGTGGTCGAAGGGCCCGCCGCCGGGGATCGCCTCGCCCTCGTAGCCGTCGGCCTGGTAGCCGTGGGTCAGGGACGACTCGACGTCCCCGTACGCCGCGTCCAGCGCCTCGATCGCGGTCGCGGCCGGGGAGTGCGGCCGCTCGCAGATCCGGGCGCTGAGCCGCGACTTCAGCTCGGCGCTGTTGGGCAGCCCGGTCAGCGCGTCGTGCGAGGCGCGGTGGGCGAGGTTCAGCTCGTGCCGCTTGCGCTCCTCTATGTCCTCGACATGCGTGAGCAGGAAGCGCGGTCCGTCGGCGGTGTCGGCGACGACGGAGTTGCGCAGCGAGACCCACAGATAGGTGCCGTCGCGGCGGCTGAGGCGCAGCTCGGCCCGGCCGCCCTCGGCGGAGGTGCGCAGCAGGGTGCCGATGTCCTCGGGGTGGACCAGGTCGGCGAAGGAGTAGCGGCGGAGCACGGAGACGGGGCGGCCGAGCAGCCGGCACAGGGCGTCGTTGGTGCGCAGCAGCCTGCCCTGCTGGTCGCCGCCCATCTCGGCGATGGCCATGCCGCTGGGCGCGTACTCGAAGGCCTGCCGGAAGGACTCCTCGCTGGCCCGCAGCGCCTGCTGCTCCCGCTCCAGGCGGACCAGGGCGCGCTGCATATTGGCCCGCAGGCGGGCGTTGCTGATCGCGATGGCGGCCTGGGAGGCGTACATCTGGAGCGCTTCGCGCCCCCACGCGCCGGGGCGGCGTCCGTTGCGCGGCCGGTCGACGGATATGACCCCGAGAAGATCGCGGCCGCCCGCCGAGGCGTACATCGGGGCGTAGAGCCGGTCCAACGGGTGCCACTCGTCCTCGAACCGGGGTTCGGGCCCCTCGGTGTGCCACTGGGGTACGTCGTCGTCGAGGAGGACCCAGCCCTCGGTGTGGGGGATGAACCGCAGCTGGTCCCAGGCCTCGCCCATGGAGAGCCGGCGCTCCCAGGAGTCGCGGGAGCCGACGCGGCCGGTGATCAGCGCCTCGGCGGCGGCGTTGCCCGCGAAGGCCGCGATGACGAGGTCGCCGTCCGGCCGGACCAGGTTGACGCAGCCCAGCTCGTAACCGAGGCCCTCGACGATCCCGTCGGCCACGGTCTGCAGCGTGTCCGCCAGACTCCGCGCCGTATTGAGATCAGCGACAGCCTGATGCAGCTGCCGCATGGTCGCAAGGCGGACGTACGGTTCCGACTCGGCCTCCATCGCTCGCACTCCCCGAGACCTCGACAGCAACTCCAGGTTTCATATCGACGTACTTGTTGCAGTGTCACGGCCACTGAATCACAGTGAGCTGTGCACCCGGTACACAGGGTCAGCAGAAAATGGACTCTGTGACTCAAGTCACAACAGATGATCATGATACGCCGGTGACCCACGGCGACGGCAGTCGTTCGGCGGTCACCGGGAGGGACCGGTTCCTGTTGTGTGCGCCCGCGCACGCCGCCCTGGCCGGAATCCTGGGCACCTGGGCCCGGGGTCCTAGGACCGGCCTGGTCCCCTGGCCCGATGCGACCGGCCCGCCCCCGCGGTTAGCGTCGGGGTGTGCTCCAGACGAAGCCTCCCACCCCGCGCCCCGAGCCCATCCCCCATGCTGAGGGGGTGAGCAACGACGAGTTCCGTGCCGCACTCGCGCGGCTGGCCGCCGGGGTGGTGCTGGTCACCGCCCAGGAACCGCCCCTCGACGAGGACGGCCGGGGCGAGGACGTGGGCATGACGGCGACCGCCTTCATGTCCGTGTCCCTGGAACCGCCCCTGGTGACGGTCAGCCTGCGCAACGGCTCCCGGATGGACGACCTGCTGGACGAGCAGCCGCTGTGGGCGGTCTCCGTCCTGGCCGCGAGCCAGCGGCACATCGCGGGCCGGTTCGCCATGAAGGGCCGGATCAGCGACCGGCTGCTGTTCGAGGACGTCCCGTACGTACGGGGCGAGGTGACGCACGCGCCGCTGATCGGCGGGGCGCTGGCGACGCTGGAGTGCCGCACCGAGCAGCGCGTGGTGGCCGGGGACCACACCCTGGTGATCGGGCGGGTGCTGACGGCGGACCTGCCGAGCGCGGAGGGCGATCCGCTGACGTACTTCAAGGGGCGCTACCGCCAGTTGGGCTGACGGCCGTTCCGTTTCCGCGGGCGGACGCCTGCCGGCCGGACCGGCGCGCGGTCGGCCGGGCCGACGCCTGCCGGCCGGACCTACGGCGCGCGGCCGACCAGGCCTACGGCGCGCGGCCCTCGGTGTCACCAGTCGCGGCCCGAGCGCCCGCGCTTGGTGTCGCCGCGCTGCTTCTTCTCGCGCAGCCTGCGCTCGTTGATCCCGCGCGGGATCTTCCGCTTGATCCGGGGCTTGGGCGGCGGCGCGGTGGCCTCGGCCAGGAGGGCGGCGAGCCGCACGGCGGCCGTCTCGCGGTTGCGCCACTGGGAGCGGTGCTCGGAGGCCCGTACGGCGACCACCCCGCCCACCATCCTGCCCGCGAGCCGCTCCAGCGCCCGCGCCTTCCACACCTCGGGGAGCGCGTCGGTCGCCGCCAGGTCGAAGCGCAGCTCCACCTGGGAGTCACTGGTGTTGACGTGCTGTCCTCCGGGCCCGGAGGACCGCGAGAAACGCCACATGAGCTCGGCCTCCGGGAGGGAGACCGAGCCGCGGATGACATAGGGCCCGGACATGACACCCATGGTCCCTTCCCCGCGCCCCGTTCGTCACCTTCTTTTGCACCCGGTGTCCGATGTCTCGTCAGGCATGTCTCGTCAGGCATGTCTCGTCAGGACGAAGTTCGGCAAAGAAAGTAAAGCGACCAGGAACCTCATGGTCTGCTACTTGCGTTATGACGGGTGACGGTAGCTTTCGTGATGGCACGAAGCCCGCACACGACGAGGAAAGGGACTTCCCATGGCAGTAAGCCTGTCCAAGGGCGGCAACGTCTCGCTCACCAAGGAGGCACCGGGCCTTACCGCCGTCACGGTCGGCCTCGGCTGGGACGTCCGCACCACCACCGGCACCGACTTCGACCTCGACGCCTCGGCGATCGCGGTCAACCCGACGGGCAAGGTCGTCTCGGACGGACACTTCGTCTTCTTCAACAACAAGGCGACGCCGGACCAGACCATCGTGCACACCGGTGACAACGTCACGGGTGAGGGCGAGGGCGACGACGAGCAGATCAACGTCAACCTGGCGGGCCTGCCGGCCGACGTGGACAAGATCGTCTTCCCGGTCTCCATCTACGACGCCGAGACCCGCAGCCAGAACTTCGGCCAGGTCCGCAACGCGTACATCCGCATCCTCAACCAGGCCGGCGGCACCGAGATCGCCCGCTACGACCTGAGCGAGGACGCCGCCACCGAGACCGCCATGGTCTTCGGCGAGCTCTACCGCAACGGCGCCGAGTGGAAGTTCCGCGCGGTCGGCCAGGGGTACGCCTCCGGCCTGAGCGGCATCGCCAGCGACTTCGGCGTCAACCTCTGACCCGAGCGCACCTCTGCTTCACCCTGCTTCACGGGAGCCCCCGACCGCCTTCGCGGCCGGGGGCTCCCGTGCGTGTGAGGGCACGTCATCTCACGCACTCCGTACGGCGAAAAGCCGCCACTTCGCCGAATACCGGACAGCGCGGCACCCCATTCGTACAAGAACTGGTCAAAAAAATGTGAGGCAATTGTCGGCACACCGTCAACTTCGCTCATTTGGTGGCACGCTCTCCGCTCGTAGTCCCCCCACAGGACGACCAACGGAGAACACACATGAACCTCCACACCACCCCCCACAACTCCCGCGCCACCGGCCGCACCCGCACCACCCGACGACTCGCAGCACTCGCGGCGGTCGCCGCGATGGTCGTCGCCGGTGTCCAGGCCGGATCCGCCGTCGCCACGCCCGGCGACGACGACGCCCGTACCACCGCGAAGACGCCCTCCACGGCCGCCGCGCTCGGTGTGAACCCCGCGGCGCAGCGCGCCACGGCCATCAAGTCGGCCCAGGCGGACGCCTCTTCGGCGGCGAAGGCCCTGAAGCTCGGCGGCCAGGAGAAGCTGATCGTCCGCGACGTCATCAAGGACGCCTCGGGCACGGTCCACACCCGCTACGAGCGCACCTACGACGGCCTGCCCGTCCTCGGCGGCGACCTCGTCACCCACACCGCCGCCGACGGCGCGCTGAAGAGCGTGGACAAGGCGACGAAGGCGAAGATAGCCGTGGCGTCGACGACGCCGAAGCTGAAGGCCGCGGCGAGCGCCCGCAAGGTGATCTACGCGGGCAACGGATCGCCCGTCCTCGCCTGGGAGACCGTCAAGACCGGTGTGCAGAACGACGGCACGCCCAGCCGCGTCCACACCATCACCGACGCCACGACCGGCGAGAAGCTGCACAGCTACGAGGCGATCGAGACCGGCACCGGCAACAGCCAGTACAGCGGCGAGGTCGAGCTCACCACCACGAAGACCGACGCGGGCTTCGAGCTCACCGACGGCGAGCGCGGCGGGCACAAGACGTACGACCTGAACCAGGGCTCCTCCGGCACCGGCGAACTCGTCACGGACGACGACGACGCCTGGGGCGACGGCACCGGCGAGGACCGGCAGACCGCCGCCGTCGACGCCCACTACGGCGCGGCCAAGACCTGGGACTTCTACAAGTCGGAGCTCGGTCGCGACGGCATCGCGGGCGACGGCAAGGCCGCCTACTCCCGGGTCCACTACGGCGAGTCCTACGTCAACGCCTTCTGGGACGACAGCTGCTTCTGCATGACGTACGGCGACGGCGAGGGCAACAAGAACGCGCTCACCTCGATCGACGTCGCGGCCCACGAGATGACCCACGGCCTCACCTCCGCCACCGCGAACCTGGACTACGCGGGCGAGTCCGGCGGCCTCAACGAGGCGACCAGCGACATCCTCGGCGCCTCGGTGGAGTTCTTCGCCGACAACGCCTCGGACGCCGGCGACTACCTCATCGGCGAGAAGATCGACATCAACGGCGACGGCACCCCGCTGCGCTACATGGACCAGCCGAGCAAGGACGGCAGCTCGGCGGACTACTGGGACGAGAACCTCGGCAACATCGACGTCCACTACTCCTCCGGTGTCGCCAACCACTTCTTCTACCTGCTCGCCGAGGGCAGCGGAAAGAAGACGATCAACGGCGTCGACTACGACTCCCCGACCTCCGACGGCTCGACGCTGACGGGCATCGGCCGGGAGAAGGCGTACCAGATCTGGTACAAGGCGCTCTCCGTCTACATGACCTCGACCACCGACTACGCGGGCGCGCGCGTCGCGACCGAGAAGGCGGCGACCGACCTGTTCGGCGCGGACAGCGAGGAGCTGAAGGCGGTCTCGGCCACCTGGACCGGGGTCAACGTCAAGTAACGCGTTGCACAACGGAGTACGGGAACACGGAAGCCGGTCAGCCCTTCAGGGGTGGCCGGCTTCCGCCGTACAGCCAGGCGTCCCACAGCCTGCCGAGATCCTGCCCGGTCTCCTCCTCCACGTACGCGATGAAGTCGTCGGTGGAGGCGTTGCCGTGCCGGTACTTCTTCGTCCACCCCCTGACCAGGGCGAAGAACTCCGCGTCGTCGTCCACGGCGAGCCGGATGCGGTGCACGACCATCGCCCCGCGCCCGTAGACCGGCGGGTCGGAGAGGTCGAGGGCGGCGGGCGGATCGGCGGGCGGGAACGCCCAGTTGTCATCGTCCTCGTACGCCTCGTCGAAGCTCTCCTGGACCGGTACGTCGTCGTGGTCGGCGGCCCAGAGCCACTCCGCGTACGTGGCGAATCCCTCGTTCAGCCACATGTCCCGCCAGGTCCTGGGGGTGACGGAGTTCCCGAACCACTGGTGGGCCAACTCGTGGACGAGCAGGGCGGTGTCGGGCGGGCCGGGGAAGACGGGCCGGTTCTGGGTCTCCAGGGCGTAGGTCGAGTCGCCCGTCCGCTCGACGATCGCCCCGGCGGAGGCGAAGGGGTACGGGCCGAACCTGTCGGCCGACCACTTCAGTACGGCCGGGATCCGCGCCAGCACGTCCTCGCTCGCGGCGGCCGACTCCGGGTCCACGGCGGTGAACAGCCGGATGCCCTCGGGTGTGACGGACTCCCGGGTGGTGAACCGCCCGACGGCGACGGTCGCCAGATAGCTCGCCATCGGTTCGGCGGTCACCCAGCGGTAGGCGGTGCGGCCGTTGACCGTACGCCGGGAGACCAGCTCCCCGTTGGAGACGGCCGTCAGCGGTTCGGGAACGGTGATCCGGATGTCGTACGCGGCCTTGTCGCTCGGATGGTGGTTGCCGGGGAACCAGGCCATGGACCCGGTCGGCTCGCCGAGGGCCACCGCCCCGTCCGCCGTCCGCAGCCAGCCCTCCCGCTCGCCGTCCGCGTCGGTGATGGCCTGCGGGGAGCCGGCGTAGCGCACGACGGTGGTGAACGTGCGCCCCTTGCGCAGCCGGTCCTCCACCGCCGCGCCCGGACGGATCGTCAGCTCCTTGCCCGCCCGGTTCACGGCGGCCGGACGCCCCTCGACGGTGGCGCTCTCCACGTCGAGCCCCGCGAGGTCCAGGTGGAAGGCGCTCAGGTCCTGGGTGGCGCGGGCGGTGATCGTGGCCGTGCCGCGCAGATGGCCGGCGGCGGGGTCGACGTCGAGCTCCAGGCCGTAATGGGTGACGTCGTAGCCGCCGTTGCCGAGCCCCGGGAAGTACGGATCGCGCAGCCCGACCGCGCCCGGGGTCCCCTCGACCCCGCCCGCACAGCCCCCGGCCAGGAGGGCGAGGGCGAGCAGCAGAGGGACGTGGGCGGTGCGGCGGCGGGCCGGGCGGGGGCGATTCACCCGGTCGATCCTAGATCTCGGGGCGACGTCCCCCGGGCGATGTCCCCCAGGGCGATCCCCCCGACGGAAGGAGCCGCCCGCCTCGGGGGAAGAACGGGCGGCTCCAGCTCAGAGGACGGCGATACCGAGAGGTCGGTTGCCGGCCTTCAGCCGGACCGGCTCGCTCTTCGTGTCGTCCAGGTCGACGACCGTGATGCCGTTCCCGTACCCGTCGCGGGTGAAGCCGCCGGTGACGTACGCCGTGGAGCCGTCCTTCGACACCGCCACGTCCTCGTGCGGCCCGTCCAGCGGAACGACCCGTTCCGCGCCGTCGGGGGTGCGGACGGTGAGCGAGGGGTCCTCGTCGTCCGGGCCGATCGGGCCGGTGCCGACCACGAGGAGGGTGCCGTCGGGGGCGAGGGCCGCGCCGTGCTGGTGGGTGTTCGCGGTCATCCGCTCGATCGTCACCTCGCCGGTGCGCGGGTCGAGGACCGCCAGCCGCTCCCCCTCGAAGGGCAGCAGCAGCTTGCCGTCGGAGGGGCGTACGACGGCGTAGTGCGGCTTCAGCCAGGAGCCGAGCCCGCCCTCCGTGCCGTACGGGGCGACCTCCATGCGCCGGGTCTCCAGCGAGCGGGCGTCCACCGCCGTGACATCGAACGAGTCGTGATCGGTGGCGTACACCTCGCGGCCGTCCGGTGACACGTCCACGTCGAAGGGGCGCATGCCGACCGGCGCGGTGCCGGTGACCTCGCGGGTCGCGGTGTCGATGACCTCGACCGCGCCATTGCCGCCGGGCACGTTGACCCCGACGTAGACGTGGTTCCCGTCCGGGGCCAGGGCGATGCCCATGCCGCCGCCCCGGTACTCGCCGGTGGTGACCGGGCCGGACTCCGTCGCGTACGGGACGAGCGCGAGCCGGGTCCGCTTCTGCGTGTCGACGACCGCGACGCCCTCGGCGGTGGCGACCCAGGCCCGCCCGTCCTCGCCGACGACGAGACCGTAGGGCGCGGTGCCGACCTTCACCGAGGCGATGGGGGCCCCGCCCTCCCCGGAACCGTCCCGGCCGGGGTCGACGAAGGTCACGGTGTCGCTGCCGAAGTCGGCGACGAGGAGCGTGCCTTCGGGGGTGCGGCCGGTGGGGGCGCGGGAGGGGTCGGGGGTCGCGACGGTGCCGGTCGCGGCGGACGTGTCGGGGGTGCCCGGGGCCGTCTCCGTGGTGCCGGTCGCGCACCCGGCGAGCAGGGCGGCGGCGAGGAGGCCGAGGGTGGCAAGGGTGAGGCGACGGGCGCGGGGGCGGGGGCGGGGAGTGCCGGTCGTGCGGATGCCGGTCGTGCGGATGCCGGTCGTGCGAGTCCCCGTCACGCCGGTGCCGGTCCCGTCGGTGCCGGTCACGCGGCGTCCCGCAGCAGGGCGGCGAGCTCGGCGAAGCCGCGCCGTTCGGCGTGGGCGAGGGGTGTCACCCCGTCGCCGTCGGGCAGGTCCCGGGTCGCCCCGGCCGCGAGCAGCAGCTCCACGACCTGCTGGTGCGCGAGCCCGCCCTCGCCGAGGATCACCGCCTCCAGCAGGGCGGTCCAGCCGAGCCGGTTGACGTGGTCGACGTCGATGTCGGTGGCCCGCAGCACCTCCCGTACGTACGCGACATGGCCGCGTTCGCTCGCCGGGATGAGGGACACGCCGCCGAACCGGTTGCGCAGGGTCAGGTCCGGGCCGGCCGGCAGCAGCACGTGCAGCATCGCGACGCTGCCGGTGACCCCGGTGGCCAGCCACGGGCTCTCCTCGCGCCGGTCCTGGGCGTCCGGGTCGGCCCCGGCGGCCACGAGCAGCCGGGCCGCCTCGACGTGGTCGCCGTGGACCGCCAGGAGCAGCGGCGTACGCACCTCCTCGTCGCGGACGTCGACCCGGGCGCCGCCCTCGATCGCAGTGCGCACACCTTCGGTGTCGCCGGTGCGTGCGGCGGTGAGCAGGTCGTGATCGAGGGCGTTCATGGGTACTCCGTTCCCGTCGGTCGTGCGGAGGTGGCTACCGGGCGAGGGCGGCGACGCCCGCCTGGGCGAACTTCTCGTCGAGGTCGCCGCTGGGCGCGCCCGCCACGCCGATGCCCGCCACCGGAGCGCCCTTGACCTGCACCGGGGCGCCGCCCGCGAGGAACAGGGTGCCGGGGATGTCCTTCAGGTTCGGGGCCTGCTCCAGACGCCCGGCCAGCTCGGAGGTGGTGGCGTTCCAGGAGACGGCGGTGTACGCCTTCTTCACCGCGGACTCCGGGGACTGCGGGCCCGCGCCGTCGCCGCGCAGGGTGACGATGGTGTTGCCGTTGCGGTCGACGACCGCGACGGAGACCCGCTGGTTCTCCTTCTTCGCCGCGTCCAGCGTGGCCTGCGCGGCCTTGGTGGCGGCGGCGACGGTCAGGTGCGTCGTCTGCTGGAGGTTGCGGTTGCTCGTGTCGGCCTTGACCGCGGCGGCGGGGGCGGCCGCCGGGGCGGAGGCGCTCGCGGACATCGCGCCGAAGGTGCCGGCCCCGAGGGCGGCGACGACGACGGCGCCGGTGACGACACGGGTGCGCAGCGACAGCTTCTTCATGGTGGCTCCTTGGTGATCCGGGGCGGCCCGGTGCGTTCGGGGGGAGCGGCCCGGAGTGGTCCGGGCGTTTCGCTCTGGTATCGATCCTCCCGGCGGATCCGGCCCCGTACGGTCGACGTACCGGCTGGAAGCGGCGCGCGGACCGGCGGACGCCCCCATCAGCCGATCGGTTGATGCGGGGGTGGTCGGACCGGGCCACCATGGAGGGATCCACGCAGGTCAAAAGGGGCAGAGGCAGCGCAGCGACAGGGAACGCGAGGTAAAAGGTGCACCACCGAAGCGGTCCTCGGGACGTGGTGGGCAGCGGGGCCGACGGGGACGGCGGACCGGTCGGCCCCGGCCCCGACCCCGACGCCCGCTGGCTCGCCCTCCTCATGCACGCCGCGTTCTTCCTGCTGCTCGGCGCCTCGCTGACCAGGTTCCTGATGCGGCACCCCGGTGAGGCCCGCACCCCGTGGATCATCGCCCTCTCCATCACCCTGGCGGTGCTGTACCTCCTGGGCCCCGTCCTGGGCTCGCGCCCCACCCCGCGCCGGATCGCCTGGCTCGGCGTACTCGTCCTCGTCTGGATGGTGCTGGTCGTCCTCGCGCCGAGCTTCGCGTGGTGCGCGGTGCCGCTGTTCTACACGGGGCTGCGCATCCTGCCGCCGCGCGCGGCCCTCGCCCTGGTCGCCCTGCTCACCGCGTTCGTGGTGGCCGCGCAACTGCGCCTGGCCACCGGCTTCGACCCGAACCTGGTCCTGGCCCCGCCCGCCGTGGCGGCCGTGGCGACCGCCGTCTTCGTCCATATGCAACGCCAGGCGGTACGCCAACGGGAACTGGCGACGCGTCAGCGCGAGCTGATCGACGACCTGCTCCGCACCCGGCGCGAACTGGCCGCCACCGAGCGGCGTGAGGGGACCCTCGCCGAGCGCCAGCGGCTCTCCATGGAGATCCACGACACCCTGGCGCAGGGCCTGTCCAGCCAGCAGATGCTGCTCCAGGCGGCCGACCGCACCTGGAGCGCCGACCCGGACGCCGCCCGCCGCCATGTCCGTACGGCCACCGGCATCGCGGAACGCAACCTCGCCGAGGCCCGCCGCTTCGTCCACGACCTGGCCCCGGCCGACCTGGCGGAGGGCGGCGGCCTGGAGGCGGCCCTGCACGCGCTGGCGGCCCGCGAGAGCTCCCAGGGGGCGGGCGCGCTCACCGTCCACTGCCATGTGGAGGGCACCCCGCACGCCCCGCTGCCGGACCGGGTGCAGTCCGCCCTGCTGCGCATCGCCCAGGGGGCCCTGGCCAATGTGCGGGAGCACGCCGACGCCACCGCCGCCGGGCTGACCCTGACCCACCTGGACGACCGGGTGGTCCTCGACATCGGCGACAACGGCCGCGGCTTCACGGTGGAGCCCGGCGGCCCCCGCCCGGCGGACGGCGTCCGAGGCCACGGACTCCCCGCGATCCGGGCCCGCGTGCACCAGCTCGGCGGAACGCTGACGATCGAGTCGACGCCGGGCGAGGGCACGGTGCTCTCGGCCGAGGTCCCGCTCGCACTCACCACCCCGGAGGACCCCGCATGACCGACCCCGCCCAGGCCCCTTCCCCGTCCTCCGCCCCCGTACGGATCCTCCTCTGCGACGACCATGTGGTCGTCCGCGCCGGGCTGCTGGCGCTCCTCGGCAGCGAACCGGACATCGAGGTCGTCGGCGAGGCCGGCAGCGGCGAGGAGGCGGTGGTGCTGGCCGCCCGGCTCACCCCGGACGTCGTCCTCATGGACCTCCAGCTCGGCGAGGGCATCGACGGCGTCGAGGCGACCCGCCGCATCGCGGCCGACGGCACGGTCCACGTCCTGGTGCTGACCACGTACGACACCGACGCCGACATCACCCGGGCCATCGAGGCGGGGGCCACCGGTTATCTGCTGAAGGCGGAGCGCCCCGAGGAACTCTTCGCCGCGATCCGGTCCGCCGCCCAGGGCCGCACCACACTCTCGGCCCCCGTCGCCAGCCGGGTCATGGCCCGGATGCGCAGCCCCCGCCCCACTCTCACCGACCGCGAACGCGACATCCTGGCCCAGCTCTCCCAGGGCCTCGGCAACCGCGACATCGCCCGCGCCCTGTTCATCAGCGAGGCCACGGTCAAGACCCATCTGGGCCGGATCTACGACAAGCTCGGCGTCGACACCCGCGCGGGCGCGGTGTCGGTGGCGAAGGAACAGCGCCTGCTGCCGTGAGACGGCCAGGACGTGGGGCCGCCGGTGCTCGGTGTCAGCTCCGCAGCAGCAGCCGCGACAGGCCTCGCTCCCCGTACGGGACAAGGAGCGCCAGGCCGCAGAGGAAAAGTGCCGCCGCGACGAAGAAAGCGCCCGAGTCTCCTTGCGGAGCGGATATCCAGGACCAGGCACCGGACCCGACACCGTGTCGGCCGAGGAAGAGCGCGGCACCCGTGAGCACGGTCGCCGGGACCCAGCTTGCTTCCTGGCCGAGGAAGCAGGCCGCCAGCATGACCACACCGGTCAGTCCCAGCAGATTGCGGAGCGCGGCCCACTCACCCTGGCCGAGAGCTTCCGGTGACGCGGCGGCCGGTGTGAGGAGCAGGAGGCCGACGGCGGCGGGAAGGAGGAGTGTCAGCAACAGCAGCAGGCGGGCCACCGGCACCCGGAGTGTTCCCGTCCGGTCCAGATATCCGACATCCCCGTAGCTGGAGAACCCGATGACGCACGCCATCACCGCGGGGATGAGGAGTGCGAAGGGAATCGTGACCGGCTCGGTGATTCCCGACTGCACTTCGCGTGCCCCTACCAGCGCGTTGAGGACGACGAGCGCCAGGATCCCGGCGAGCGACGGAACGCCTCTGTAGGCGCGGGCGAAGGTGAGCCACGGCTTGATCGTGTTCAGCGGGTGCTCCGCGTGAAGTCGGACGGAGAGAGCGCGCACTGCCGGAAGTCGGCGAAGTGCTGGTTCATCCACCCTGTCGATTCGTCAGGGGAGAGGCTGCGCAGGTGTTTCACGGCGGAGGCCCTGGCGTCGTCCTCCGACACGGCGTCGTCGGCCATCCACGAGGCGACGGCCTCTGTCAGCAGGTAGCGGTCCTCGTCGGCGTCCATGCACGCGTCCTGGTCGACGAGCTCCTGGAGGAACTCCGAGCGAGCCTCGCTGAGCCAGCCGGGCCCGAGCGAGTCCATGTGGATGGGCCGGAATCCGGCCGACGCCTCGCCCCCCACACCCCGCGGCCGCTGCTCCAGTCCCGTGAACTCACCCGGCGTACCGTCCAGTTTGCCCGCGATATCCGAGAAGCCGACCACCAGATCGGGAAGAGCGGCACGGAAGGTCGGGTTGACGCACACCTTGATGCCGTCCTGCCGGCAGGCGTACGTGAAACTCGGCTCGCCCGGCTTGAAGTAGACACCACGCAGCTGCCAGGTGAGGAGCCCGCCGAGCACCGCCAGAGAGGCGGCAACGGCCATGCAGACCCGCAGCGCGCGGCTCCGCCACACAGCGTGGAAGGACACGCTGACCAGCAGGGCGACCCATGAGGAAAGCCACAGCAATTGGCGCCAGTACAGGCCTGGCTGCCATGCCGAGAACGGGTCCGGCACATCGATGAGCACGGGAAACAGCACGTACCAGGGCGAGCCGTACTGCCCTGATCCGTACAAGGTGACACCGAACGCACAGATCGCCACAAGTGGCGGTGCGACCCTTGCCGACCAGCAGCGCCCGACGAGATAGCCCGCCGCCGCGTGCACGCACAGTCCCATGGCACCGGCCAGCACGGCGGACGGCCCGAGGTGACCGGACGGCCCCATGAACAGCGTTCGCAGGACGACGGTCAGCAGCACCACACCGTAGGAGAAGACCACCCAGAGAAGGAGGGCCGCCATTTCCGCTGCCGGGAAGAGCCAACCGCTCCTGGAGGACATGCTCCTGAGGTGGGCAAGTCCTCTGCGCCGCTCGCGGGACCCGAGCCATGTCGCCACGCCCGCGACGAGAGGTCCGGTGATGACGACCGAGGCATTGACCGCGGTGGTGGCGCTGGGCCAGTAGGCGACACCGGGCCTGAGCGAGTTCCAGGCGACCGCCACTCCCACACCCACCAGCACGGGCACGAACCACAGGAGCCCGGAGCGGGTCAGTTCCATTCTCAGAGGAGACCTGAACGCGGAGACAGAAGCGCGAAACCCGCTTTCCGGCGGCATTCGAGGAGCGCCCTGAACGGATTCCTCGTGAAGGCACGACTGGTCGGTCATACGGAAGTGACCACCTTGTCGTATCCACGCTCCAGAGCGGTCTGCGTCGCACGGCCACCGTGAGCCGCTGGCTGCTCCAGCTCTCCGTGCCCGAGCTCGGAGAGCTGGAGCACGGAACCGTCGAACGCGATCCGGCCCTGGTTCAGCACCAGGACTTTCTCGCAGACGACGGAGATGTCCTCCGTCAAGTGCGTGCTCAGAAGCACAGCCGTCCTGGCGGAAAGAGAAAGGACAAGTTCGCGGAACTGCGTTCGCTGTTGCGGGTCGAGCCCCACCGTCGGTTCGTCGAGAATCAGGAGCGGCGGCCTGTGCACGATGGCCGAGGCGATACCGGCCCGGCGAAGCATGCCACCGGACAGCGCTCTCAGAGGACGCTTCTCGACCTCGGCCAGGTCCACGTCACGAATTGCCTCGCGCGCCATCCCGGAGACGTGACCCCGCGGAACACCCTTGCTCCACGCGGCGTACTCGACGAGGTCGATGACGCGGAAGTTGGCCGGATAACCGAAATTCTGCGGCAGAAAGCCCGTACGACGCCTGATCTCCTGCCTCGTCCGACGGTGTCCCGCGTCGGCGCCCAGGACGACGAGTGAGCCCGAGGAAGGAGGAAGCAACGTGGTCAGCGTTTCCAAGAGGGTCGTCTTTCCGGCGCCGTTGGGCCCCAGGAGCCCGGTCACACCGGTGCCGACCGAAAAACTCACCCCGTGAAGAATCTTCCGTGTCCCGCGACGCTGTTCAAGCTCGCGCACTTCCACCACGGCCATGTCGCCGCCCCCTCCCCCTAGCCGTTCATTTCATCCGCACTCAGCCGCAGGACTTGATGTCCTTGGGCTTGGTGTCGTGGTGGGAGTCATTCTGCGTGAAGTAACCACGAGCGTAGTAACCACGCTTGTTTCCCTTGTCACACGAAGAAACAGACGCGCTGTAGGACTTCTTGGTGCCCGAGTCGGTGTTCTTGGCCGTCAGCGGGTCCGGAAGCACGTTCTTGTCCCACTTGATCTCGACCACCAGCGCACGCGTCGCCGACTTGGTGCACGTCGACGTCGCCTTGCCCTTGAGCAGACCATTCGTGCTGGTCAGGCTGACCTTGGCCGCCTCACAGCCATTCGGAGCAGCCCACGCCGGCGCAGCTGCCGCCGCGACACCGGCTCCGGTCGCCAGCACCAGGGCCGCGCTCCACGAGACCGCCTTCTTGCTGATCATTCTCGATTCCTCCCCCAACTCGTGAAATGTCGATTGCACAGAGCATCGACACTGAACCATCACCTCGAACGCACGTCCGGGCGACTTCGGGAGGCTATCAAGATCCACTACGTCGCGCACATCGATTCGATCTTGCTGTCGGACCTTCGATTCATAGGCGATGCAGGCCCGCTTCTCGCCTGATCGCGGCGGACCCGTCCGGTCCGGCATGACACCATCGATCCGTGCTCGACATCGGCTACTCCCTCTCCCGTCGCTTCCCCGATCCCCCGCAGACCGACTACCGCCGCGCGGACGTCCGCGCGCTGCGGCACGATCTGTTCTCCGGCGACGTCTACCTCGCGGACACCAAGGCGGACCGCGAGGTGTCCACAGCCTGGGGATGGGTGCCGGTGCTCGACTTCGCGTGGGCGCTGTGCGACATCGTCGAGCAGATCGACCAGGACCCGCGCGGCAACCGCTCGCACCGGCAGCAGTACGCGGAGCTGGACTTCACCGAGTCCTCGGACCGGATGATGTTCGAGCGGCGCTTCGGCTGGGTCGACGTCGAGGCGGACTGGATGCCCGGCGACGAGCCCCCGCTGACCTTCAGCCACTCCCTCCTGCGCCGCGAGGCCCGCGACTTCCTGCACGACCTGATCGCCGACCTGGCCGACATGCACGACGGCCTCGCCGACAACCCCGTGATCTGGGACCTCCAGGCCCGCTTCCCCCGCATGTAAGGCCCCCGCGGCCGCTTCCCCCGCATGTGACATCCCCGTACGGGAGACGCCCCCGGCCGCTCACCCCTCCACCCGCACCCCGATCTGCGCCGCGAACGCCGGGGCCAGCTCCATCAGCTGCGACGGGCTGATCACCGCGCCCGCCAGCCGGTCCACGCCCCGGGCGATGTCCAGCTCGGCCACCGCCCGCAGGTCCACCGACTCCATCCGGGCCCCGCTGAAGTCCGCCCGCTTCAGCACGCAGTCCCGGAACTCGACCCGGACCAGATGCGCGTCCCCGAAGTCCGGCTCGGAGAGCACGCAGCCCTCGAAGACGACGTCCTTCAGCCGGGCCCTGCGCAGATTCAGGTAGTCGATCTTGCCGCCCCGCACCACCACCCGCTCCAGCACCGCCCCGTGCAGCTGCACCCCGCCCAGCCGCGCGTCCACCACCTCCACGTCCCGCAACGACGCCTCCGCGAGGTCCGTGCCCACGCCCCGTACGCCCGTCAGCACCGCGTCGATGAAACGGGCCCGCGCCAGCTCCGTACGGTCCAGGGCGCAGTTGTCCAGGGCGCAGTCCATGAACCGCGCGCCCCGGCCCGACGCGTCCGCCAGGTCCACCCCGTCGAACCGCACCCCGTCGTAGTCCCCGTCCGGCTCCAGGCCCTCCCCGTCGTACGGAACGAGCGGCGGCAGCCGCACCTCCGGACGCCGCGCCGCCGCGACGGTCTCCTTCTTGCCCCTGGTCGTCCTGGTCGTCCTGCCCGCGCTCGCTGCCATGACCCCATCGTGACGCACCCCACTGACAACGCCCCGGCGACCATGTCACGAGCCGCCGCCCCCGATCCGTCGCATCATCAAAGAAGCGAAGGAGATCCCGTCATGGAGCAGATCCACGTCATCGGCGGCGGCCTCGCCGGGCTCACCGCCGCGATCACCGCGGCCGAGTCCGGTGCGCACGTCACCCTGCACGAGGGCCACCGGACCCTCGGCGGCCGGGCCAGGACCGCGGACGGGCCCCACCGCGCCAACGAGGGCCCGCACGCGCTGTACCGGCGCGGGCCGCACTGGACCTGGCTGGCCCGGCGGGATCTTCTCGGTCCCGTCGTCTCCGTACCGCCCCTCGAAGGCCTCCGCTTCCGTTTCCGCCGCGCGGGTGCCGCCCGCCGGCTGCCGCCCGCCGCTCTGCTGCGCCTCTCCCGCCGGGCCTCCCACACCGCCCCGGTGGACGGCACCTTCCTGGAGTGGGCCGCCGGGCAGGTCGGCGAGGAGGGCGCCCGGGCCGCCGCGAACTTCGCCGCCGCCGCGCTCTTCCACCACGACCCCGGCGCGCTCTCCGCCCGGTTCGTCCAGGAGCGCTACCGCCGCCTCACCTCGCTCCCGCCCGAGGCCCGCTACCCGGCGGGCGGCTGGGCCCGGCTCATCGAGCGGATGGCCGCGCACGCCCGCGGCCTGGGGGTGGCCGTCGAGACGGGCGCCCGCACCGACACCCGGGCGCTCGGCGAACTGGCCCGTACCGGACCGGTCATCGTCGCCACCTCCCTCGACTCCGCCCGCGCCCTCCTCGCCGACCCGTCCCTCACCTGGGAGAGCGGCCGCAGCGTCCTCGTCGACCTGGCCCTGCGCACCCGGCGCGGCGACGCGTTCGTCGTGTCGGACCTGGACGCGCCCGGCTGGCTGGAACGGTTCAGCGCCCAGGACCCGGGCCTCGCCCCGGCCGGCGAACAGCTGCTCCAGGGCCAGTTCCCGATCGGCCCCGACGCGCGCCGGGCGGACGGCGCCGCCCGCGCCGGGGAACTCCTCGACCTCGGCTTCCCCGGCTGGCGGGAGCGCACCACCTGGCGCGTCGAGGCCCTCGCCGACGGCCGCACCGGGGCCGTCGACCGCCCCGGCACCACCTGGCGGGACCGGCCCTCCGTCGTCCGGGGCGACGGCATCTTCCTGGCGGGCGACCAGGTCGCCGCCCCCGGACTCCTCAGCGAGGTCTCCTTCACCAGCGGCCTCGAAGCCGCGATGCTCGCCGTGAAGGCCGCCGGACAGCGCTCCGGATCCGGATCCGGGGTTGACCTCAAGCGGACTTGAGGTATGAGGCTGGGGGCACCAGCCCCGCCCCGCTGCCGGGGGAGGGGCACAGCCCGGTACGCCGCCCTCAGGGAGCCTTCATGCATGCCGTACGTCTCCACGCCTTCGGCCCCGCCGAGAACCTCGTGCACGAGAAGACCGAGGACCCCGTCCCCGGCCCCGGCCAGGTCCGCATCGCCGTGGCCGCGGCCGGCGTGCACCTCATCGACACCGTCCTGCGGGAAGGAGAGAGCGGCCCCTACCCGGCGCCCCTCGATCTCCCGACGATTCCCGGCCGTGAGGTCGCCGGAACCGTCGAGTCGGTGGGCGAGGGCACGGACACCGGCTGGCTCGGCAAGCACGTCGTCGCCCACATCGGCATGGCCCCGGGCGGGTACGCCGAGCTCACCGTCACCGAGGCCGACCGGCTCCACGAGATCCCCGAGGGGCTCGACGCCGCTGAGGCCGTCGCCATGATCGGCACCGGTCGCACCGCTCTCGCGATCCTCGCGTTCACCCCGCTCACCCCGGAGTCGGTGGTCGTCGTCACCGCGGCGGCCGGCGGCATCGGCACGCTCGTCGTCCAGTACGCCAAGAACGCCGGCGCCACCGTGATCGCGCTGGCCGGCGGCCCGGCGAAGGTGGCCCGGGCCGAGGCCGGGGGCGCCGACCTCGCCCTCGACTACACCCGCCCCGACTGGCCGCGCCACGCCCGTGACTTCCTCGACGCGGCCGGCCTGCGCGCCACCGTCGTCCACGACTCCGTGGGCGGAACCACCGCCCGCGCCGCCGTCGACCTCCTCGGCCCCGGCGGGCAGCACGTCGTCTACGGCTGGTCCGGCCGGGGAGCCGACGGCGGTCCGCTCTCCTTCACCGCCGAGGAACTGGCCGAACGCTCCATCACCTCCGGGTCCGTCCTCGGCCCGGGGATGATGGAGAAGGGCGGAGGCCTGCGCGCCCTGGAGACCCGCGCCCTCGCCGAGGCGGCGGCCGGCCGGCTGCGGCCCGCCGTGCAGCGCTACCCGCTGGCCGAGGCCGCCGCCGCCCACCGCGCGCTGGAGACCCGGGGCACGATCGGCAAGGTCGTCCTGGAGCCATGACCAGGAGGTACGTGGCTAGGCGGCGCCCAGCCGCGCCAACGGCCCCTCCGTCAGCCGGTACACCGTCCACTCGTCCTGCGGGCGCGCGCCCAGCGACTCGTAGAACGCGATGGCCGGAGCGTTCCAGTCGAGCACCGACCACTCCAGCCGCTGGTAGCCGCGCTCCACGCAGATCCGCGCCAGCTCCGTCAGCAGCGCCCTGCCGTGGCCGCCGCCCCGCCGCTCGGGGCGGACGTACAGGTCCTCCAGGTAGATGCCGTGGACACCGCGCCAGGTGGAGAAGTTCAGGAACCACAGGGCGAAGCCGATCACCTCGCCGCCGCCGTCATCGGCCGTCGCCACGTGCGCGTACGCGGCGGGCCGGTCGCCGAACAGCGCCTGGTGCAGCTGCTCCTCGGTGGCGACGACCTCGTCGAGGGCCTTCTCGTACGCGGCGAGTTCACGCACCAGGGCGTGCAGGGTGGGGATGTCGTCAGGTGTGGCGGTACGGATCATGGGCGCAGCGTAGGCAGCGCGCGGCCGACGCCACACCACATTTTCCCGGCCGCCGCCCCGCCCCGCCCCCGTCGTACGGTCACCGCCCCAGCAGCCGCCGCGCGATCTCCGCATGGTCCGGCGAGATCCGCCCCTCCCCGCGCCCGGTCCCGCTCCAGGCCCAGCGCCTCCGTCAACGCGTCGAACCGCCACAGCACCTCCTCGGCGTCGAAGAGGTTGTCCAGCGCCGGGAACAGCTCGAAGCCCGGGTCGCCCGCCAGCGGCTTGGGGTCGAGCGCCACCCACTGACCCGCCCGCCCGGCGTCCGCGCGCCCGGCCAGGATGTTGTCGTAGTGCAGGTCCCAGTGCAGCAGCCGGTCCCCCGGCTCGCCCGCGACCTCCCGTACCGCCGCCGCGCAGTCGGCGAGCAGCCGCCGGTCCGCCGCGTCGGGCAGCAGGCCCACCCGCTCCGGCGCCTCCGCGAGCATCCGCTCCGCCACCCCGCCCAGCGTGCGCAGCCCCTCGGGCGCGGGCACCACCACCAGCCGGGCCAGCACCGAGCCGAGGACCTTCACCGCCTCCCGTACGTCGGTCTCGCCCGACAACGGCCGCCGTTCGTCGAGCCGTTCCAGCAGCAGCGCACCGCTCTCCGGGTCGTGGTCGAGCAGTTCCACCGCCCCCGCGCCCGCCGCCGACCAGGCCCGCAGGGCGACCGGTTCGCCCGCCGTCTCCTCGTCCACCGCCTGGAGCTTCAACGCGGCGGGCCGCCCGTCCGCCTCCCGCACCACCGGCAGGACCAGCGCGCACATCCCGTACATCGACGGGCCGTCCAGCCGCAGCCCCCACCGCTCCAGCAGCCGCGCGGCGAGGTTTGGCAGACCGGCGACGAACGCCCGCCCGGCGGCTCCGTTGAAGGCGGACTGGGTAGCGGCCAGTTCGTCCGGGATCTCGATCACGCCACCGATCCTAGGGAGGTGCCGGGCCGGGCGGCAGGAGACGGATCGGCCCCGCGCGCAGTAACGTCCCGCCACACGTACGCTCGGCATCGCACCGGACCGGGCAGGGACACCAGGGGCATCATGAGCACCGTCAGTACCGTCGTCGGCGGCATATCGTTCTGGTACGCGCAGGAGGGCACCCCCGCCCCGCGCGAACCCCTCCCCGGCGACACGAGCGTCGACGTCTGCATCGTCGGCGGCGGCTACACCGGCCTCTGGACGGCGTACTACCTGAAGAAGGCCGTCCCCTTCCTCAACATCACCGTCCTGGAAGCGAAGTTCTGCGGCTACGGGGCCTCCGGCCGTAACGGCGGCTGGCTGTACAACGGCATCGCGGGCCGCGACCGGTACGCCAAACTGCACGGCCACGAGTCCGCCGTACGGCTCCAGAAGGCGATGAACGAGACGGTCGGCGAGGTCGTCCGGGCCGCCGCCGAGGAGAAGATCGAGGCCGACATCCACCAGGGCGGCGTCCTGGAGGTGGCCCACACCCCGGCGCAGCTCGCCCGGCTCAAGGACTTCCACAGCGTCGAGATCGCCTTCGGGGAGACCGACCGGGTCCTGCGCGGAGCGCGCGAGACCGCCGAGCGCGTCCATGTGACCGGGGCCGTCGGCTCCAGCTGGACCCCGCACGGGGCCCGGCTCCACCCGGCCAAGCTGGTCAAGGGCCTCGCGGACGCGGTGGAGGCGCTCGGCGTCACCATCCACGAGTCGACGCCGGTCACCGAGATCAAGCCCAAGCACGCGGTCACCCCGTACGGCACGGTCCGCGCCCCGTACGTCCTGCGCTGCACCGAGGGCTTCACCGCGAGCCTCAAGGGCCAGAAGCGCACCTGGCTCCCGATGAACTCCTCCATGATCGTCACCGAGCCGCTGCCCGACCGGATCTGGGACACGATCGGCTGGGAGGGCCGCGAGACCCTCGGCGACATGGCCCACGCCTACTTCTACGCCCAGCGCACCGCCGACGACCGCATCGCGCTCGGCGGCCGCGGCTACCCGTACCGCTTCGGCTCGGCCACCGACAACGACGGCCGCACCCAGCCCGCCACCGTGGCCGCCCTGCGCGACCTGATGGTCCGGCTCTTCCCCACCACGGCGGGCGTCAGCGTCGACCACGCCTGGTCCGGCGTCCTCGGCGTCCCGCGCGACTGGTGCGCCACGGTCACCCTGGACCGCTCCACGGGCCTGGGCTGGGCGGGCGGTTACGTCGGCTCCGGCGTCGCCACCGCCAACCTCGCCGCCCGCACCCTGCGCGACCTGATCCAGCAGGACTCCGGCCAGGCGGGCCCGACGGATCTCACCACCCTGCCCTGGGTGAACCACAAGGTCCGCCGCTGGGAGCCGGAACCCTTCCGCTGGCTCGGCGTCCACGGCATGTACGCGGCCTACCGCGCCGCCGACCGCCGCGAGGCCACCTCGCCCCGCCCCGGCACCGACCCCATCGCGAAGGCGGCGGACCGCATCGCGGGCCGCCACTGAGCCGCCAGGCCCTGTCCCGGCCCCGGCCGTGTCCGGCCCCGGCCGGGCCTCAGTCGCGGGGCCAGGGCCGCCCGTCGAGGCGTTCGATGGAGAGGTTCAGGCGGCCCAGGGAGGCGGCGAGCTGCTCGGCCTCCTCCGGCGTCCAGTCCGCGAGAACCTTCGCCAGGCCCGCCAGATTCCTGGTCCGGTCGTTGTCGAGGCGGCGCTCGCCCTCGTCCGTGATGGCGAACTTGCGGGCGATGCCGCCGTCGGGGTCCGGGATGCGCTCGACGACCCCGGCCCGCAGCATCGCGGCGGTCTGCCGGTTGAGCGTGGAGGCGTCCAGACCGAAGGCGTCGCTGAGCTGGCTGATGGACATCGGGCCCTCGACCTGGATCCGGCTCAGCAGGATGTAGGCGCTGCGGTCGAGCCGCCACTCCACGCGCGGGCTGAGCAGGTGCATGTACCGGCCGAGCAGCATCGTCTCGCGTTCGATCCGGTCGATGGGCTTGTCCACGCGCTCTTCCTTCGTTGACCAGGACTATCACGATAGATGTGCATTATGCACTCGCTATGCATGATGCACATCCCATGTATCTTGCCTAGTCGAACACCGAAGGCACATCAACCGACCCGCCCGGAGGGCGGACAAGAGGGAGCAGCACCCGTGGACAGTTCACCCCCCGCAGCCCGGCCGGGAGGCGTGGTCGGCATCCTGGCCTTCGCCGGCATCGTGGCGGCACTCACCCAGACCCTGGTGGTGCCGCTGATCGCGGAGCTGCCGAAGCTGTTCGACACCTCCGCGTCGAACGCCTCCTGGGTGATCACCGCCACCCTGCTCGCCGCCGCCGTGGCCACGCCCGTCGCCGGCCGGCTCGGCGACATGTACGGCAAGCGGCGCATGCTGCTGTTCTCGCTCGTCCCGCTGGTCCTCGGCTCGGTGGTCTGCGCCCTGTCCTCGTCGGTGGTCCCGATGATCGCCGGGCGCGGCCTCCAGGGCCTGGGCATGGGCGTGGTCCCGCTCGGCATCAGCCTGCTGCGTGATGTGGTCCCGGCCGAGAAGCTCGGCGCGTCCATCGCGATCATGAGCGCCTCGATGGGCGTCGGCGGCGCGCTGGGCCTGCCGTTCGCCGCCGCCATCGCGGAGAACACCAGCTGGCGCGTGCTGTTCTGGGTGGTCGCCGTGCTGGCCCTCGCGGTCGGCGCGCTGATCATGGCCGTGGTTCCCGGGGACCGGCCGGCCACCAGGTCCGGCGGCTTCGACCTGCCCGGGGCGATCGGTCTCGGCGCCGCGCTGATCTGTCTGCTGCTCGCCGTCTCCAAGGGCGCCGACTGGGGCTGGGGCAGCGCGACGACGCTCACCCTCTTCGCCGCCGTCCTGGTGCTGCTGCCCGCCTGGGGCTGGTGGGAACTGCGCCTGAGCGACCCGCTGGTCGACCTGCGCGTCACCGCCCGCCCCCAGGTCCTGATGACGAACACCGCCTCGGTCCTGGTCGGCTTCGCGATGTACGCCCAGTCCCTCGTCGTGCCCCAGCTGCTCCAGCTGCCCGAGGCCACCGGGTACGGCCTGGGGCAGTCGATGCTCGCGATGGGCCTGTGGATGGCCCCGGCGGGCCTGATGATGATGGCGATGTCCCCGGTCGGCGCGAAGCTGTCCGCCGCCAAGGGCCCGAAGGTCACCCTGGCCGTCGGCAGCCTCCTCATCGCGGCCGGCTACGGCCTGTCCGTACCGCTGATCGGCGCGGACTCCCCGTGGAGCCTGCTGATCGTCACCCTCGTCTGCAACTCCGGCGTCGGCTTCGCCTACGGGGCGATGCCCGCGCTCATCATGGGCGCGGTGCCCCAGTCCGAGACCGCGTCGGCGAACAGCTTCAACTCCCTGATGCGCTCGATCGGCACGTCCTTCGCGGCGGCGGTGATCGGCGTGGTCCTGGCCCGGATGACCACCGACTTCGGCGGCTTCCAGCTCGCCTCCCAGAACGGCTTCCGCGTCGCGATGCTGATCGGCTGCGGGGTGGGCCTCGCGGCGGCGGTCGTCGCCGCCCTCATCCCCGTACGCCCGGCGACCGCACTCCTCCAGCCGGCTGCCGCCTCCGAACCGGCGGGGACGCCGGAGGCGTCGCAGGCCAAGGCCTGATCACCGTCCGAACGGAACGCGGCCCGGGGTACGACGGCTCAACCGCCGCACCCCGGGCCGCACTTCGTACGGTGGTGACGAGCACAGCCGCCGCAACAACGCGTCAGCGGGGCAGCATGGCAACAGGACAGCGAAGCCGCGGGCAGACGAAGCCGCGGGCAGGCGATTCAGCGGGGCAACCGCAGCAGCCGCCCCGACCTCGCCGTCGCCACCAGCTCCTCGACGGTGGCGAGCTTCACCCGGGGCCGCCCGTCGCGCCGCCCCCGGTCCCGTTCGGCACGGTCGATCGCGGCCAGGCCCCGGGCGTCCACGACCCGGCGGTTACGCTGCCGGGCCACCCGCCGGAACGCCTTGGCGTCGCCCGTCGGCGCGGGCAGCGCCCCGGCGACCGCGTCGGCCAGGAGCGTGCCGACCGTCTCGGCCGCGCAGGTGCGGTTGGCGCCGATCCCGCCGGAGGGCCCCCGCTTGATCCAGCCGACCACATAGCTGCCGGCCCGCCCGGCGACCCGGCCGCCCTCGTGCGGGACGGTGCCCGCGGTCTCGTCGAACGGCAGCCCGGGGACGGGCAGCCCCCGGTAGCCGATGGCCCGCAGCAGCAGCCCGGTGCCGAGGTCGGCCGTACGCGCGCCGCCGCCGTCCGTGACCCGTACGGCGCGCACCCCCTCGTCGTCCAGGACCTCCACCGGCTCGGAGTGGAAACGGAGCACGATGCGCCGGCCGCCGCCCGCGGGGGACGCGGCGTCCGTCCGGGCCCGGGGCAGCCCCCGCAGCAGCCCGGCCCGGTCGCCCGCCCCGGCCGCGTCGATCGCCGCCCCCGTACGCGCGTCGTGGTCGTCCACGACCAGTTCCACGCCCGGCAGATGCTTCAGCGCGAGGAGTTCGGAGCGGGTGTACGCGGCGTCCTCGGGACCCCGCCGCCCCAGTACCACCACCTCCCGGACCCGGCTCGCCCGCAGGGCCTCCAGCGCGTGGGCGGCGATGTCGGTGCCCGCGAGCGCCTCCGGGTCGGCGACCAGGATCCGGGCCACATCGAGGGCGACGTTGCCGTTGCCCACCACGACGACCCGCTCGGCGGACAGGTCGACGCCCTGCGCGACGGCCTCCGGATGGGCGTTGTACCAGGCGACGAACGAGGTCGCGGAGACACAGCCCGGGCCGTCCTCGCCGGGGATGCCGAGCCGCTTGTCCGTGGAAGCCCCGACCGCGTAGATCACCGCGTCATGGTGGGCGGCCAGCTCCTCCGCTGTGACGTCCCGGCCCACCTCGATGCCCAGGTGCATCCGGACCCGGGGATGGGAGTGGAAGCGGGAGAAGGTGTCGCCGACCTTCTTCGTCGCGGGATGGTCGGGGGCCACCCCGTACCGGACGAGCCCGCCGGCCACCGGCAGCCGGTCGATCAGCGTCACCTCGGCGGCGGTGTGCAGCAGAAGATCCTGCGCCGCGTACATCCCGGCCGGCCCGGTGCCGACGACGGCCACCCGCAGCGGCCCGAAATCGGACGGCAGGCTGCGCCCGAAGACCGGCTCGCCCCAGACGTGGAAGTTGGGCCCGTCGACCCCGTCCCCGGCGGAAGGGGACGCATCCCCCTCGTAATAGGCGGCGTTGATCTCCGCGTACTCCCGCTGCCCGGCGACGAGTTCGTCCACCGGGAAGATCGCGTCCACCGGGCAGGCGTCCGCGCAGGCACCGCAGTCGATGCACGCCCGGGGATCGATGTGAAGCATCTCCGTGGAGCCGAAAGCCCGCTCCTCCGGCGTCGGATGGATGCAGTTGACCGGGCACACGGCCACACAGGTGGCGTCGTTGCAGCAGGTCTGGGTGATGGCGTAGGTCATGGCCCCGGCTCAGATCAGGTTCGCGCGCTTGTAGAACGCGAGGGCGGGCTTGGTGAGGAGGCGGGCGGAGGCCAGGAAGTCCATCAGCCCCGAACAGCTGGACCGCATCATCGACTTGTGGTGCTCGTTGCCCTTGGCGGCGGCCAGCGCCCGCTTCCGGTCCAGCCCGGCCTTCCGGTAGACCTCCGGGTTCACCATGCTGGTCACGATGAAGTACGAGGCGACGGCGACGACGAACGCGTTGAGCTGCCGCCGCGCCCACCCGGCGCCCGCCAGGCGCTTGAGGGTCTCGTCCCGGGCGAACTTCATGTGCCGGGACTCCTCCACCACATGGATGTTGTTGATGGTGCGGACGAACGGCACGACCCGCTCGTCGCGCATCCAGTCCCGCTGCATCACATCGAGGACTTCCTCGGCCACCAGGATCGCCGCGTACGCCGCCTCACCGAAGGCGAGCGTCTTGAAGGCCCTGCCCAGCTCCATCACCGCACGGCGGGGACGGTAGTGGGGCGCGCCGAGCTTCTGCGCGCCGCGCGCGAACATGATCGAGTGGCGGCACTCCTCGGCTATCTCAGTGAGCGCCCACTGGAACTCCGCGCCCGCCGGGTTCTTCATGTAGATGTCGCGCAGCACCATCTGCTGAAGGATCATCTCGAACCAGATCCCGGTACTGGCGACCGAGGCCGCCTCCTGCCGGGTGAGTTCCTTGCGCTGGGCCTCGGTCAACTCGCCCCAGTACGCGGTCCCGTAGAGGCTGCACCACTCCGGGCTCGCGCCGTGGAACTCCTTGTCCAGCGGTGTCTCCCAGTCCACCTCGGTGGCCGGGTCGTACGCCAACTGCGCGGCCGAGTCGAGCAGCCGCCGCGCGACGTCGTCGCCCTCGGGACTCTCCTGGACCTTCGACGGAACGGTGCTGCCGGCCATGCTGCGGCTCCTTGGGTCGAGTGCGGTGATCCTTGATCGTGGCGATGTGTGCGTACAGGTGCGTACAGATACGTGCAGGTGCGTACGGCATGGTGACGCGCGTACGGCGACCGCCCTGTCGCCCGGGCACCGGCCGGGCGCCCCACCCGCTTGTTAGACGCAAGGTATAACAAGGAGCCCGGGCCGCCTACCCCCCGGTAGAAATCGGCCCGGAAGAACACCGCGGAGAAGGACACACCGACGACGAGCACACCCTTTGCGCCCGACGCCAACCTCGCTTACTCTCCCCCGTGTTGGACCGGGGGAGGGTGGCCCTCATGGCTTGACGAGGGGACAAGTCCATGTACAGCGTCATCGTCGTACCTCCGGCATGCGCGCACCCGGACAGCCAGATCAACATCGCCTCCGGCGAAAGCCTGACCTTCGGCCGGCAGCACACACCCGACGGCCTCACCATCGCCCACGAAGGCGTCCCCCGCATCGCCGGGGAAATCTCCGCACAGCGCGACTTCTGGCTCCTGACCAACCGCAGCACCGACCAGACCTACGTCGTGGAGAACCCGGAAGGCGCGGGCGAACACATCAAAGTCGCCCCCGGCCGCGTCGACGCACCCGTGGCCTTCGAATTCTCCCGCGTCGTCCTGCCCGCGGCAGGCGACCTGCTGACCTTCGACGTCTGGGCACCACGCCAGATCTTCGCCAGCACCGAAGCCCGCGAACTCCCGGGCTCCACAACCGCACCCGCCTTCACCCTCGACCGGACCAAGCGCTACTTCGCCGTCCTGGCCGCCCTGTGCGAACCCCGTCTGCGCGGCGAACCCCACGCCCCCACCCCCGCCGTCGACCAACTCGTCCAGCGACTGCGCCCCTCATGGCCGACGGTCAACCGCTCCTCCGTCTACTGGAACATCGACTACCTGGCCCTGAAACTCCGCGTACGCCCCGGCCCGGAAGCAGCCGAACCCGGCCGCCGCGCCAACGGCAAGAAGGACGCGCTGGCCTCCCTCGCCCTACGGTTCGACCTCGTACGCGAGGACGACCTCATCGTCCTGACCTCGCACGCGTACGAGGGATGCGGATGAGGACCGGCCGGCACACCGTCACCGTCCCGAAGGGCTACCGCATCGGGCCGTGGGAAGTCCACGAACCCCTCGCCTCCGGCTCCTTCACCACCGTCTACGAGGCACACCGCGCCCACGGCACAGACATGCCCCGAACCGCCGCCCTGAAATTCTGGCCGACCCGCGCCTGCACCCGCACCTCCCACCGACCGGACCCCCTGCACAGCCACATCGAACGAGAGGTCCAACTCCTCCGCCGTCTGCGGTCACCACGCCTGATCCGCATGTACGACACCCTCGTCGTCGACGACCCCCGGCACCCGGAACTCGACGGCGCCACCGTCCTCGTCCTCGAACGCGCCGACTCCTGCCTGGACACCGCCCCACCGCCGGCCGACCCCGGCGAAGTCCTGGCACAGATCGGCGAAGGCCTGGCCCAGCTCCACGACGCGGGCTGGATACACGGAGACCTCAAACCGGCCAACATCCTGGTCATGGCGGACGGTTCCATCCGGCTGGCCGACTTCAACACAGCCGCCGAACTCGAAGGCACCCACGCCTACGCGCCCCCCTTCACCAGCCGCGACTACACCCCACCCGAACAACTGTGGCCGGAAATGGACGAACGGGGCACACCCGTCCAGCCATCGGTCGACGTATGGGCCTTCGGTGTCCTCGCCCACGTCGTCCTCACCGGCGCCTTCCCCCTCCCCGGCAGCACCACGAGCGCCCGCTGCGACGCGGCGACCCGATACGCCCGGAGAACACAGCCACTCCGGCTGTCCACCGCACTGCCGCACACCTGGCAGGAGATCATCCGCGACTGCCTGGCACCCACACCCGCCGACCGCCCCGACACCCCCACACTGCTCCGCCGCGTACAGCACGCCCACCCCCACGCGCCCACCCACTGACCTGCGCTTTTGCGCTCAGCCGCAACAGCGTGGCCGGGCAGGGCCACACCGGGCGACAGTGGGGACGGCGGAGAGCCCGGGCATCACACCCCGCGCTCCCCCACCCATCCGGCCGCCACCGTTCTTCGCCCTCGCCACAACGGACCGGGGGCACCACCCGAAGAACGGTGGCGCGACCAGATCCGTCAGATCAGCTCAGATCAGCTCAGATCGACTCAGTTCGACGCACCCCGCCCGGAGCCTCGGCACCCGCCTCACTCCGGGCGGCACGCAGAACAGACGCACCGGTGGGAGTGAGCGTATGCAGAACAGCGGGCCCGTTGCGGGCGGTCGCAATGAGCCCCGCATCACGCAGCACCGTGGCATGCCGACTGGCGGCGGACGCCGAAACCCCGGCCGCGCGGGCGATCTCACCCGTGGTGGCACCACCGGCCGCCGCCCGCAGAGCGATCGCCCGGACCCGCCCGAGCAGATTGGCCAGAGACCGCTCGGGATCCTCGTCGCGCAGGGGCCGGGCCGCGGGCTCGTGCAGCAGCGAGTACCAGAGCACCGGCGGCAACCCCGGATCGGCGAACGCGACCGGCTCGCCCCAGTTGAAGAACGAGGGGACGAGGGTGAGCCCACGCCCGTTCAGATACAGGTCCCGGTCCTTCGTCTGCCGGGGATACGCGACTTCCAGGACGGGCGCACGCCAGCGCAGCATGGGCCCGAGTCCGGCGAGCATGCCCTCGACCCCACCATGCAACAGCCCCCGCCCCCGCACCGCCCGCTCGGCCTCGATCCGAGCCTGGATGCGCTCCTGGTGCGGGACGACGGCGGTCGCGTAATAGGCGCGCAGTATCCCGACGAACTCCTGACGCGCTGCGCGCTCGGCCAGCCTCCCGGCCCACTGCGGCGCCCCGATGAGCCGGTCGAAGTGGGCGATCTCCCCCTCGACCCGCCGCGCGGGCGTGGCCAGGATCGTCTCCAGACCCGCTTCCAGCCCGTCCACCCCGGTGGACGGCGTGAGAAAGTCCGGGAAGTACGCGGCCCTGGGGTACATGGGCAGCAGCACGCTCCGCAGGGCCCGCTCCAGACCCTTCTCCCGCAGATCCCGCCGCGCCGTGCGGTACCACCCGGCGTGGGCCCAGCGCCCGTGGCTGGACTGCAGGCGGTGCATGCTCGCGGCGATCTCGAACAGGGGGTCGGGGGCGGGGGCGAGTCGGGTCCTGGCCAGATCCGCGTCGTCGAAGTGGATGCGGAGCATGTGGTTCCCCCCATGAGTTCGGCTCGTTGCGAGCCTAGGGAAACGCGATAAGGGTCCGGTAAACGAGAAATAAACGGGCATGCGCCACCCGGAAACGGAAGAAGCCCAGGTCGGAGGGGATCCGACCTGGGCTTCACGCGAGCCCCCTGTCGGATTCGAACCGACGACCTACGCATTACAAGTGCGTTGCTCTGGCCAGCTGAGCTAAGGAGGCGTAACGGGAGCAGTCTAACCAACCTCGCGCCCCGCCCGTCCGCGGTTTACGTGTGCCTCGGACTACTGACAGATCAGGAAACGCCAGGTAGCGTCACGGCAGGTTCGCGTCTGTGGACCAGACCACTCCCTACTCGGATCGTCCGGCACGTTCCTGCCGGTTGAGGAGAAGATTCAGCATGGCCAGTGTCACGTTCGACAAGGCGTCCCGTGTCTACCCCGGCTCCACGAAGCCGGCTGTGGACGAGCTCGAGATCGACATCGCGGACGGTGAGTTCCTCGTCCTCGTCGGTCCCTCCGGTTGTGGCAAGTCGACCTCCCTGCGCATGCTCGCGGGTCTCGAGGACGTCAACGGCGGTGCGATCCGCATCGGTGACCGCGACGTCACGCACCTGCCGCCGAAGGACCGGGACATCGCCATGGTGTTCCAGAACTACGCGCTCTACCCGCACATGTCCGTCGCGGACAACATGGGCTTCGCGCTGAAGATCGCCGGTATCAACAAGACCGAGATCCGGGCGAAGGTCGAAGAGGCCGCCAAGATGCTGGACCTCACCGACTACCTGGACCGCAAGCCGAAGGCGCTCTCCGGTGGTCAGCGTCAGCGTGTGGCGATGGGCCGGGCCATCGTGCGTGAGCCGCAGGTCTTCCTCATGGACGAGCCGCTGTCGAACCTCGACGCCAAGCTCCGTGTCTCCACCCGTACGCAGATCGCCTCGCTGCAGCGCCGCCTCGGCATCACCACCGTGTACGTCACCCACGACCAGGTCGAGGCCCTCACCATGGGCGACCGGGTCGCGGTGCTGAAGGACGGGCTGCTCCAGCAGGTCGACTCGCCGCGCAACATGTACGACCGCCCCGCGAACCTCTTCGTCGCCGGCTTCATCGGCTCCCCCGCGATGAACCTCGTCGAGGTCCCGATCACCGACGGTGGCGTGAAGTTCGGGAACAGCGTCGTCCCGGTCTCCCGCGAGGCGCTCTCCGCCGCCGCGGACCGCGGTGACACCACCGTCACGGTCGGCATCCGCCCGGAGCACTTCGACATCGTCGAGCACGGTGGCGCCGCCGCGAAGTCGCTGACCAAGGACGCCTCGGACGAGCCGGCCGGTCTCGCCGTCTCCGTCAACGTCGTCGAGGAGCTCGGCGCCGACGGCTTCGTCTACGGCGGCGCGCAGGTCGCCGGTGAGCACAAGGACCTGGTCGTCCGTGTCGGCGGCCGTGCCGTTCCGGAGAAGGGCACGGAGCTGCACGTCGTCCCGCGCCCGGACGAGCTGCACGTCTTCGCGACCTCCACCGGTGAGCGTCTCACCAACTAGCGTCTCGCCCACTGACGCGCTCCTGCCGTACGCACGGTCCCGGATCCCCGGCAACACACGGGGGTGCGGGGCCGTTTGCGTGGTCCCGGCGGGTTTGGGTTTCGGCGCCGGGTGGGGTCAAATACCCCGGCACACAGGGCATTTCACCCTGGTTCGTCAACCTCGTATTCGAAAGGACGCGTCGAACCATCCCTCGCGAGGGTGACGAATTGTCGCCAAGTCATCACTGGCCGCTACGCTCGCTGCGTGACCCACACCGCGCGCCGCATCGGCCGATCCCTCGCTCTCGTCCTGCCCGTCGTCATGGTTCTGTCCGGGACCCTCGCGGTCACCAGCGTCCAGTGGGCGGAGTCGGACAACGACTCGCAGCTGCTGGCCGCTTCCTCGGAGACCGTGTCCAAGCCCGCGAAGCCGCACGCCCCGCAGGACGTCCTGCGGGAGAAGCTGCTCGTGGAGCTGCAGGAGAAGGACCCGGGCACCGCGCTCACGGGCCTCCAGCGCGCCGTCGAGCAGCGTCCGTCGCTCGCCCGCCACTGCATGTCGATCGCGAAGGCCCTCGGCAAGGCGGCCGTCGAGCAGTACGGCCCGACCCGTGCGCACCGCTTCTCGCGGCCCGTCTGCGACACCTCGTTCGCCTCGGGCGTCGCCCAGTTCAGCTGAGCCCGGGAGGCGGCCGCGCGGAGCGCCGCCGTCCCTCGGCGGGTACCGCATATCGTGCCTGCCATGCATACGTATCCGACGCAGGCCGTGATCCTTGCCGGTGGCCAGGGGTCGCGGCTGCGGCCGTACACCGATGACCGCCCCAAGCCGATGGTCGAGATCCCCGGGACCGGGACTCCGATCATCGGCCATCAGCTGTCCTGGCTGGCCGCCGAGGGGGTCACCGACGCCGTGGTGTCCTGCGGGCATCTCGCCGAGGTGCTCCAGGAGTGGCTGGAGGCGGCCGTTCTGCCGCTGCGGGTCACCACGGTCGTGGAGACCGAGCCGCTGGGGCGCGGTGGCGGGCTGAAGTACGCGGCCGGGCGGCTGCCCGATCCGGAGCAGCCCTGGTACGCGACGAACGGCGACATCTGGACGCGTTTCTCCCTGCGGGAGATGGCCGCCTTCCACGCGGAGCGCGACGCGACCGCCACTCTCGCGCTCGCCCGTCCCCGGATCCCGTGGGGTGCCGTGGAGACGGACGCGTTCGGGCACATCACCGACTTCATCGAGTCGCCGCCGTCGCCGTATCTGATCAACGCCGGGGTGTACGTGTTCTCGCCCGCGTTCACGAAGCTGCTGCCGGACCGGGGTGACCATGAGCGGACGACGTTCCCGCGGTTGGCGCGCGAGCGCCGGCTGGCGGGGTATCCGCTGCCGAACGGGGCGTACTGGCGGGCCATCGACACGGCGAAGGACCTGACGGAGGCGGCCCGCGAGCTGGGTTCCCACACCTCCTGACGGGGGCCGGCACACACGCACGAGAAGGGCGGCGCCCACCCGGTTTTCCTCCGGGTGGGCGCCGCCCTTCGTGGTGTCTGTCGTACGGGTCAGCCGAGGAGGCCGCCGATCGGGTTCCGGCCGCCGCCGCCGGAGGTCGAGCCTTCGCCGCCGGAGGAGGTCGAGCCGCCGGTGGGCTCCGGTTCGCCGCCGCCGCCGGAGGAGGCGTCTCCGCCGGTGGAGCCGGAGGAGGTGGGTCCGGCGCTGGTGGCGGCCGGGGGCTGCTGCGGGGTGGACTGCTGCGGTGGCTCCTGGCCCGTGCCCTGTGTCTCGCTGGGCTGGGTGCCCGAACCGGTGGTCTGGCCGCCGGTGTCGCGGGTCGCGCCCGGGGTGGCCTGGCCGGGGGCGGGTTCGGTGGCCGCGCCGGAGCGGGTGGGGTCCGGCTGTCGCTGCTGCTCCGGCGTACGGGAGGCCTGGCGCTCGCCGGTGGACTCCTGGGGGAGCGGCATGCCGGGGAGGCGGTTGGTGGGGTTGTCGTTGCGGCCGGGGACGGTGACGACGTCGGTGGAGCGGACGGCGCCGCCGAGGATGGAGCCGACGAGCAGGGTGAGGCCGACGACGACCGTGGCGACGACGGTGCCCCGCCGCAGGACCCGGCGGCGCAGGTCCCAGATCTCGGAGCGCGGGCCGAGCTTGCGCCAGGCTTCGCCGGCGAGTCGGCCGTCCACGGAGTAGACGGGGGCGCCCGCGATGATCAGCGGGCTCCAGGCGGCCAGCAGGATGATGTCGGGGGCGTCGTACACGGCGACGGTGCGCCAGCTGACCGTCACCAGCAGCGCGGCGGAGAGGAGCGCGCCGAAGGTGGCGGCGACCCGCTGCCAGAGGCCGAGGACGGTGAGCACGCCGACGACGACCTGGAGGAAGGCGACGGTGAGTCCGGCGCCGACGGGGTGGGCGAGCGCGAAGTCGCGCAGCGGTTCGGCGAGCGCCCACGGCTGCAGGGAGGTCAGCCACTTGACCATCGAGCCGCGCTCGCCGCCGTCGAAGTAGACGGGGTCGCACAGCTTGCCCATGCCGGCGTAGATGGCGATGAAGCCGAGGAGGACCCGCATGGGGAGCAGGACGACGCCCAGGTTCATCCGGTGGCCGGGGTAGTAGGCGTGCCGGACGGGGTCGCCCGCGCCGCGTCGGGCGCGGGTGTCGGCGGCTTCGTCGTAGTCGTCGTCGATGCCGTCGGGGCCGCCGGGCCGGCCGGGGTCGTCGGATCCGTCGACCGGGTCGTCGTACGCGCCGACGGCCTGCCGCATGGGCGGCAGGAGCGGGCCGGTGCGTCCTGGCTGGTGGGGGGCGGTCAGTACGGGGGTGGGCTGGGTCTCCTCCAGGAGCGGGATGACCTGTGTCGCGCCCGCTTCGTGCCCGTGCCCGTCCGGGGAGGCCCCGCCGAGTCCTGCGTCGAGGTGTCCTGCGGTGGAGTTGCGTACGGCCTGGAGGAGGCCTGTCGCGCCGGGGTCGCCGGGGGCGGACTTGCCGCTCCAGACGACCGGTGCCCGCCTGCGGCCTCCGCCGGCGCCGCTCATGGCGGGGATGCGGGCCGTTTCCGCGGGGGCACCGCGCAGCCGTGCGCGCTGGCCCGGGGCGAGCTGCACCCGGAAGCTGGCGTGGTTGACGATGACCTGCGCGGGGTCGCTGTCCACCTTGGTCATGCTCAGGGCGGGTTGCTCGTCGAACCGAGGCGTTCTGGTGTCCACACTCATCTAACCGAGTGATGTGTGTTTAGGACACTGCCTTGACCGCACGGGATGTGTCCGAGACCCGTCAAGATCAGGCCAAACTCGGGCATCCTGGAACTGTGTTCGGCGTTCGCGTGTCAACACGTCGGCCGGGCGGGCCGGGTGGGGCGAGCCGGGTGCCGGGCGCGGGGCCGCCGCGCGAACGCCGCGGCCCCGTCGGTCCGGCGCGCCGGTTATGCCCGGCGGCGCGCCACCTCGTACATCACGATGCCCGCCGCGACACCGGCGTTGAGCGACTCCGCGCCGCCGGGCATCGAGATCCGCACCCGGTAGTCGCAGGTCTCGCCGACGAGCCGGCCGAGGCCCTTGCCCTCGCTGCCGATGACGATGACGACGGGACCGGCCAACTGCTCCAGGTCCTCCACCGTGTGCTCGCCGTCGGCGGCCAGGCCGACGACCGTGAGGCCCGCCTTCTGGTAGCCCTCCAGCGCGCGGGTGAGGTTGGTGACCCGGGAGACGGGCGTGCGGGCCGCCGTGCCGGCGGAGGACTTCCAGGCACCGGCGGTCATGCCGGCCGCGCGGCGCTCGGGGACGACGACGCCGTGGCCGCCGAACGCGGAGACCGAGCGGACGATCGCGCCGAGGTTGCGCGGGTCGGTCACGCCGTCGAGGGCGACGATCAGCGGGTCCTCGTTGTTGTCGTACGCGGCGGCGGTGAGGTCCTCCGGGTGCGCGTACTCGTACGGCGGGACCTGGAGGACGAGGCCCTGGTGGTTCAGGCCGTTCGTCATCCGGTCCAGCTCGGGGCGCGGGGCCTCCATCAGGTTGATGTTGCCGCGCTCGCTCGCGAGCTTGAGGGCGTCGCGGACGCGCTCGTCGTTGTCGATGTACTGCTGGACGTAGAGGGTGACGGCGGGCACGCCGTCGCGCAGGGCCTCGTAGACCGGGTTGCGGCCGACGACCATCTCCGAGGTGCCCTTCACGCCGCCGCGCCGGGGGGCGGGGCGGCGGGCCGCGGCCTGCTTGGCCTGGGCGTTGGCGACCCGGTTCTTCTTGTGTCCCTTGCGGGCGGAGGCGGGCGGCGTCGGTCCCTTGCCTTCGAGACCACGGCGTCGCTGGCCACCGCTGCCGACCTGCATGCCCTTCTTGTTGGACGTGCGGCGGTTCCTGCGTTGGCTGTTCCCGGCCATGATCTCTACCTGTTTCGTTGCTTTCAGACGTACGTACGTATAAGGAAAGTGTGCCGCCCGGATCGCCGGGCGGCACAATCTCACTGCTCGGAGCGGGTGCTCAGCGCGGTCCCAGCGTCCACCGGGGGCCGGTGGGGCTGTCCTCGATGACGAGGCCGGACTGGTTGAGCTGGTCGCGGATGGCGTCGGCGGCGGCCCAGTCCTTGCGGGCGCGGGCCGACTGCCGCTGGTCGAGGACGAGGCGGACGAGGGTGTCGACGACGCCGTGCAGGTCCTCGCCCCGGTCACCCTCGCCCGCCCACTGCGGGTCGAGCGGGTCCAGGCCGAGGACGCCGAGCATGGCCCGGACCTCGGCGAGGCGGGCGGCGGCGGCTTCCTTGTCGTCGGCGGCGAGCGCGCTGTTGCCCTGGCGGACGGTGGTGTGGATGATCGCCAGCGCCTGCGGTACGCCGAGGTCCTCGTCCATCGCCTCGGCGAAGGCGGGCGGCACCTCGGCGGCGGGGGGAACGATCTCCCCGGCCTTCTCGGTGACGCGCTGGACGAAGCCCTCGATCCGCGCGAACGCGGACTCGGCCTCGCGCAGGGCCTCCTCGCTGTACTCGATCATCGACCGGTAGTGCGGGGTGCCCAGGTAGTAGCGCAGGACGATCGGGCGCCAGTGCTTGACCATCTCGCTGACGAGGACGGAGTTGCCGAGCGACTTCGACATCTTCTCGCCGGACATGGTGACCCAGCCGTTGTGCACCCAGTACTTGGCGAACTCGTCGCCGTACGCCTTGGCCTGGGCGATCTCGTTCTCGTGGTGCGGGAAGATCAGGTCGATGCCGCCGCCGTGGATGTCGAACGCGGAGCCCAGGTACTTGTGGGCCATCGCGGAGCACTCCAGGTGCCAGCCGGGCCGGCCGCGGCCCCAGGGCGTCTCCCAGCTGGGCTCGCCCGGTTTCGCGGCCTTCCACATGGCGAAGTCGCGCTGGTCGCGCTTGCCGGTCTCGCCGTCGCCGGAGGGCTGGCGCAGATCGTCCAGCTCCTGGTTGGAGAGCTCCAGGTAGCTGGGCAGGGAGCGCACGTCGAAGTAGACGTTGCCGTCGGCCTCGTACGCGTGACCGCGCTCGATCAGGCCGCGCATCATCTCGATCATCTCGGGGATGTGGCCGGTGGCGCGGGGCTCGTAGGTGGGCGGCAGGCAGCCGAGCACGTCGTAGCCGTCGTTGAACGCGCGCTCGTTCTCGTAGCCGATCGACCACCAGGGGCGGCCCTGTTCGGCGGACTTCGCGATGATCTTGTCGTCGATGTCGGTGACGTTCCGGATGAACGTGACGTCGTAGCCGCGGTACGTGAACCAGCGGCGCATGATGTCGAAGTTCAGGCCCGAGCGGATGTGGCCGATATGCGGTGCTGCCTGGACAGTGGCGCCACAGAGGTAGATCGAGACACAGCCCGCGGTGAGCGGGACGAAGTCACGGATCTGCCGGGCGTTGGTGTCGTGCAGGCGAAGAGTCACGTCTCAAGGGTAGTAGGCCCGCACCAGTGCCCCGCGACCCTTGGGGATCGCGGGGACAACTTTCTGGTACCGGGATGGCCCGAAGCGCCCCTGAGAGCGTTCTCCGGCCGTCCTCCGGCCGCCCTCCGGCGCTCTACAGGCTGCCGACGACCTTGCGCGGGGAGACGCGGACGACCACTCGGGGGTCGTCGGCGCCGGAGTTCGGGTTGAACTCGGCGTACGGCTTGCCGGTGTACTTCACCGAGAGCTCGTCGATCAGTTCCTGGCCGCCCTCCGTCGTGAGCGTCGCCTCGCCGCGGATCTCGGCGTAGGAGTAGGGGGCGTCGAAGGGCTGGACGACCACGGTGACGCGCGGGTCGCGGCGGAGGTTCTTCTCCTTGCGGCGGCCGACGGTGGTGGAGATCAGGACGTCGTCGCCGTCGCGCTTGACCCAGACCGGGGAGACCTGGGGGCTGCCGTCGGGCTGGATGGTGGCGATGTTGACGAACACGGGGCTGTCGAGCAGGTTCTTGAGCTCGGCGGAGAGTGCGGCGGTCATGCGTACGTCCTCCTGGGTGCGGTGGTGCGGTCCTGTGGTCCAGTGCTGCTCCTACCCGGCAACCGCGCCCGCCCCCGCTTCCTTCCCGCCTCGTCCCGCCGGAAGAGTGAACGCCAGTGCCGCCCCGGCCAGCGGGACCGCCGCCAGCACCGCCCACATGACGGGCGCGGGCGCGTCGAGCAGCGCGCCGGTCGCCGCGCTGCCCCCGAGGACGGCGATGCCGGATACGGAGGACAGCGCCCCGGTGGCCAGTCCGAGCTGCCGGTCCTCGACCAGGTCCGGCACCAGGCCCCGGGCGGCGGGGACCAGCAGCATCTGGCCCAGGGTGAGCAGGACGACGAGCGCGGCGCCGGGCAGCAGACCGCCGGGTCCGCCCGGCGTGAGCGGTACGGCGGCGAAGCCGGCGGCGACGACCGCGAGGCCGGTGACGAGCGCGGTGCGCGGGGCGATCCGGTGGGCGGACCAGCGGGTCAGCGGCAGCTGGGCGACGACGACGAGCAGCGAGGACAGGGCGAAGAGCCAGCCGAGCGCGGCCTGTGAGCCGGTGGCCCGTTCCACTTCGACGGGGAGGGAGAGGTAGAGCTGGTTGTAGGCGACGAGGTAGGTGGAGTAGGCGAGGCAGAGCAGCAGGAAGGGGCGGTTGGTGAACACCGCTCGCCAGGACGACCGCCCCGGTTGGGCCGTACGGGTGACGTCGTCCGGCACCCGGGGCCGTTCCGGCACCCGTTCCCGTTCCCGTTCCCGTACGCGGTCGGCTTCCGGGTTCCGGTCCCGGTCCCGTCCCCGTTCCCGTACGCGGTCGGCGCGCGGCATCAGGCGGGCGTGCCCGGCCAGTACGCCGACGAAGACGAGGGCCCCGGCGAGGCAGGCGGCCCGGAAGCCGCCGCCGAGGAGCAGGAGCAGTGAGCCGAGCAGGGGCCCGAGGAACGCCCCGGCCTGTCCGGCGGCGGAGAACAGGGCGAGGACGTGGGCGCGCGGGGTACCGGTGTCGCGTTCGTGCCGGACGGCCTCGCGGGCGGCCTCGGACTCGACGGCCGGGGAGAACAGGGCGGCGGCGAAGCCGATGAGGAGCACGGCGGCGATGACGGTGGCCGTGGATCCGGCGAGGGCGAGCCAGCCGAATCCGGCGATCCGCAGCGCACAGCCCACCAGGACGACGGGGCGCGGACCGTACCGGTCGGTGAGCGCGCCGCCGACGACGAACAGCCCCTGCTGGCTGAAGGTGCGCAGCCCGAGGACGAGCCCGACGAGCCAGCCCGCCATGCCGAGGCCGCTGCCGAGGTGGGTGGCCAGGTAGGGCAGGACGGCGTAGAAGCCGATGTTGAAGGCGAACTGGGTGGCGGTGAGGAGCCGGAGGTAGGGGGTGGGGGCACTCGCGAGCCGGGGGCGGGGGCGGGGGCGGGACTGGTGGCTCTCGGCAGGCGCATCGCCGGGCGCGGGCGTGGGCGCAGACCCGGGTGCGGGCGCGGGCACCGGCGCGGACTCGGGCCGGTTCACTTCAGGCCCGCCGGGGTGCGCCCGCGCACCGCTGCCGAGGTGAGGACGGCCAGGGTGCCGAGGACGGCGAGCGCGGCGGCGGGGGCGAGGACGGCCCACGGGGCGCGTTCCGCGTACGGCATGTTCTCCGACAACATCCGGCCCCACTCCGGCGCGGGAGCCTGTGTCCCGAGGCCGAGGAAGCCGAGGGAGGCGAGGGCCAGTGCGATGGCGGGGATACGGAGCAGAGCGTGGCGGGCCACCGGGGGCAGGACGCCGGGCAGGATGTGGCGGCGCAGCAGGTGGGCCCGGTCCGCGCCGAGGGCGACGGCGGCGGCGAGGTGCGGGGCCGCCTTCTCCTGGGCGTACAGCGCGGCGGTGTGCGCGGCGAGCGGGGCCCAGGCGACGGCTGCCACCGCCGCTGCGGCGCCCCAGGGGCCCGGCCCGGCGATGCCCGCGACGACGAGGCCGGCGAGCACGGCGGGGAGCGCGTTCGCGGTCTCGGTGAGCGCTCCGGCGCGGGCCGCCCCGAGGAGCAGGCCGAGGAGAAGGGTGACGGCTCCGACCGCTACGGCGGCCAGGGCGGTGCGGGCCGCGCCGTGGCCGAGGCGGGCGAGGACGTCGCGGCCGAGGTTGTCGGTGCCGAAGGGGTGCGCGGCGGATGGGCCGGCGAGGCGGGCGGCCGTGTCGACGTGGAGGGGGTCGCGCAGGAGGCCCGCGACGGTGACGGCGATGAGGAGGGCGCCGAGGACGAGGGCGGCGACGGCGAGCGACCGGCGGCCGGGGAGCCGGGGCGCGACGAGGGCGGGGAGTGCGCGGTCGGTGAGCGCGGGGCCGAGCAGCACGCGGACGGCGAGACGGGAGGCCAGGCCCGCGGCGACCCCGAGGAGCAGCAGGATCAGGACGGTCGCCTGGAGGACGGGCAGGTCCTGGGCGAGGGCGGCGGCCAGCGCCGTACCGCCGAGGCCGGGGATCGCGTACAGCGTCTCGACGGCGACGGCCCCGCCGGTCAGCCCGACCGCGACCAGGCCGAGCTGGGGCAGCAGGCCCGGCAGCGCCCGGCGCAGGGCGTGCCGGGCGACGGTCCGGCCCGGCAGTCCGCTCGCGGCGGCGGCCCGCGCCCAGGGTTCGGCGAACGCGCCGGGCAGGGCGTCGTCCAGCAGCCGGCCCAGCAACGCCCCCGCCGGTACGCCCATGGCGAGCGCGGGCAGCACGAGCTGGTCGGGCGCGCCCCAGCCGAGCGCCGGGAACCACCCGAGGTGCACGGCGAACACGGTGGCCAGGACGGCGGCGAGCAGGAACTCCGGCAGTGCGGCGAGCACCGCCGCGCCCGCTCCGGCGCGCACCCGGACGATCCGGCGCGCGGCCCCGCGCCGCAGGGTGGCCGCGCTCAGCGCGAGGGCGAGGAGCACGGCGACGGCGAGCGAGACGCCCATCAGGGTGAGGGAGTTGCCGAGGGCGGCCATGACGTCCGGTCCGACGGGCTGCCCGGAGACCCAGGAGGTGCCGAGGTCGCCCCGGAACAGTCCGCCGAGCCAGTCGCCGAGTACGGGGAGCGGGCCGCCGTCGAGTCCGGTCTCGGCGCGGATCGCGGCGAGGGTCTCGGGCGTCGGGGCCCGGTCGGCGTAGCGGGCGTGCAGGATCGTGCGGGCCGGGTCGGTCCGGGTCAGCCAGGGCAGCAGCCCGATCACCGCGACGACGGCGAGCAGCGTGCCGAGCCGTCCGGCGAGGTACTTCACGCGGTCACCCGATGCGGGTGTCGGCGGTGATGAGGGTGCGTTCCATCGGGTCGAGGGCGACGCCCCGGACGCGGGTGTCGTCGTATCCCTGCGTGAAGCGTTCGTGGACGAGCGGGACGAGGGCGTCGGAGCCGAGAATGGCGGCCTCGGCGGTCATCTCGGCCTGGTGGCGGGCGTCGGTGTCGGCGAGGGCGGCGGCCCGGTCGACGGCGGTGTCGACGGGCTTCGCGCAGAGCTGGGTGATGTTGAAGCTGCCGTCGCAGGTGAAGTCGGAGGCGAGGTAGGAGACCGGGTCGGCGGTGTCCAGGAGGGTGTTGCGGGCCTGGATGAACGCGTCGTACTTCCCGGCGAGCGCGTCGGCCTCCATCTGCGCGTAGTCGCGGACGACCTGCTTGACGGTGAAGCCGCGCTTCTCCAGCTGCTGCTGGACGACGGTGGCGACCTCGGGCAGCTCGGGCCGGTTGGTGTAGGTGGCGAGGGTGATCTGCTGCGTCTTCCTCACCTCGGCCGGGGCGGCGGCCTTCGCCCGGCCGGCGGGGGCGGTGCGCAGGTCGGCGGCCCAGGGGACGCCGGGGCCGAGCAGCCCCTGGGCGGTGTCGGCGCGGCCTTCGTAGACGCCGTCGACCAGGGCCTGGGAGTCGATGGCCTCGCGGGCGGCGGCGCGCACGGCCGGGTCGGCGAAGACGCCGCGGGCGGTGTTGAGGGAGAGGCCGTTGGTGCGGGCGGAGGGGAATTCGTGGACGAGCCCGTCCCCCAGCAGCGAGGCCTGCGAGATGGGGACGTACTCGGCGATGTCGACGTCCTTGGTCCGCAGCGCGTTGGCGCGGGCGGTGCCGTCGGCGACGAACTTCACGTCGGCGCCGGGGGCCTTCGCCCTGGAGCCCCAGTAGGTGTCGTTGCGCTCCAGGGTGGCGCTGACCGCGCCGTTGACCTTGGCAAGGGTGAAGGGTCCGGTGGCGTGCCCGGCGGGGTTCACCTTGGAGCCGTCCTGGTAGGCGGCGGCGGACAGGATGCTGAGGGAGGGGTTGGCGAGCCGCTGGGGCAGCAGCGGGTCGGCGTCCTTCGTCGTGATCCGTACGGTGCCCGCGCCCTCGGCGTCCGCGTCCCCGGCCGTCGCGGTGAGGGTGGTGTCGGACAGCACGCGGGGCTTGGGGGACGCCTTCTGTGCGGCGGCCAGTGAGCGGACCACGGCGGCGGCGTCGAGCTTCGTCCCGTCCTGGAAGACGGTGTCCTCGCGGACCGTGAACTCCCAGGCGCGGTCGCCGTCGCGCTTCCAGGAGGCGGCGAGCGCGGGCTTGGCCTCCCCGTCGCGGTCGAGCCGGGTGAGCCCCTCGACGACGGCGAGCCGGCTCAGGGTGACGGCGTCGTCGCCGTACGGGGACATGGCCTGGGCGGGCGGGAAGGCCATGGCCACCTTCAGCCGCTGGTCCCCGCCGGAGCCGCCGGAATCCGTGGACGAGGTGCAGGCGGTGGCGGCGGGCACGAGGAGCGCGGCGGCGGCGAGGGGCAGCGCGACGCGGCGGCGGTGGGGGCGGGGACGGGGACGGGAGGTGGGCATGACGGCGACCTTATATGAAAACGATTGTCATCTAACCGGCGGGGTGGCGGCCCGGGCGGGGGTGGCCTGGACGGCGCTTCCGGAAGCCGGAGCGACGACCCCGGGCATCGGCAGCTCGAAGTGGACGATCCCCTGCCCGCCGCCGGGCAGGGTCCGCTCGTCGCACACCTCGCGGGCCAGCGAGCGCCAGAAGGGCTCGGCGCCGGGCACGGCGGGGTCGGTGTGCAGGTACAGGGCGGTGTAGCCGCCTGCCCGGACCACGAACTCCCCCAGCTCGCGCACCAGTTGCCGGGCCAGCCCGTGCCTGCGGTGCTCGGGGCGCACATAGATCCGGCAGAGCTGGGCGGTGGACCCGGAGGGGAAGCGGTCGGCGACCCACTGCGGATTGGGCGGCGCCTGCGGTCCCCGGTCGCGTACGGCGCCGGTGGCGACGATCTCGCCGCGGTGCTCGACGACGAGCAGGGTGCAGCGCTCCGGGCGCAGGTAGGCGGCTTCGGGGTCGATGATGTCGGCGTGCCAGCGGGGTACGTAGCCGGACTTCAGGTCGCGGTAGACGGTGTCGAGCATCACGGCCCGCGCCCCACCGAGGTCGTCGGCGGTGGCGGTGCGCAGGACGTATCCGGTGTCCGCGCGACCCTCGCCGGCGGTCGGACCATCGGTCACGTCGCCGGTCACGTCGCCGGTCGGATCGCCGGCCCGGGCGGCCACCGTCCCCGTCATCACCGTGGTCGCGCTGGTCACCGGTACCACTCCCGCCTCGTGCCACACATCGCTTGCGTCTTCAGCGTACGTGCAAGTGATGTGCAGCAGGCGGCTGCGTACGGCTAGGAGGTGCGGTAGACCAGGGCGGTCGCGATGCCGGCGATGCCCTCGCCGCGACCGGTGAAGCCGAGCCCGTCGGAGGTGGCGGCCGAGAGCGAGACCGGGGCGCCCACCGCGTCGGACAGCACCTTCTGGGCCTCCTCGCGCCGCTTGCCGATCTTCGGGCGGAGGCCGACGACCTGGACGGCGACGTTCCCGATCTCGAAGCCCCCGGCGCGGACGATCCGGGCGGCTTCGGTGAGCAGCGTGATGCCCGCGGCGCCGGACCACTCGGGGCGGCCGGTGCCGAAGTGCTGCCCGAGGTCACCGAGGCCGGCGGCGGAGAAGAGCGCGTTGCAGGCGGCGTGCGCGACGACGTCGGCGTCCGAGTGACCGGCCAGGCCGGGGCCCTCGCCCTCCCACTTCAGGCCCGCGCACCACAGCTCGCGGCCCTCCTCGAAGGCGTGGATGTCGGTGCCGATGCCGACGAGCGGGATGACGGGGGCGGGCCCCGTCGCAGAGGTGTCAGAAACCATCGTTGGCCCTCCTGCGGGCGAGTACCGCTTCGGCCAGGACGAGATCGAGCGGCCGGGTCACCTTGAACGCCTCCTCGTGGCCGGGGACGACGACCACCGGCTGTCCGAGGCGTTCCACCATGCCCGCGTCGTCCGTGGCGCCCTCGCCGTCGACCGCGACCTCGGCGTGGGCCCGCACCAGCGTGTCCCGGTCGAAGCCCTGCGGCGTCTGCACCGCGCGCAGCCTGGCCCGTACGGGAGTGGCGAGCACCGGCTCGGGCTCGCCGGGCGTCCCGGCGGGCTCGACCTCCTTGACGGTGTCCGCGAGGGGCAGCGCGGGAACGACGGCGGGCGCTCCGTCCCGTACGGCGGCGGCGACCGCGTCGACCGTGTCGACCGGCACCAGGGGGCGGGCCGCGTCGTGGACCAGGACGACGGAGATGTCCTCGGGCAGCGCGTCGAGGCCCAGGCGCACGGACTCCTGGCGGGTCTCACCGCCCGGCACCACCAGATAGTCGGTGCGCTCGGGCAGCGCGTGCTCGTCCAGGAGGTGCTTCACCTCGGGCGCGCCGTCCGGCGGGGCGACGACCACGACGAGGGAGACGGCGCGGGACGCCGCCATGGCGCGAATGGCGTGAATCAGCATGGGCGTCCCACCGAGCACCCGCAGGGCCTTGGGCGCGCCCGGCCCGAGCCGCACGCCCCGCCCGGCGGCGGGAATCACCGCGGCGGTACGGGGAGGGCGCGGCCGGTCGGTCGGGGACGGTGTCGATGACATCGGTTGCACTCCGAAGGTCCGAAGGTTCGGCAGGTTTGTTTCCACGACCGACATGGGTAGGGGCCCAGCGAGCCGGGCGTGACGCCCTGACTCGCACCGGGCCCCTTCCGTGACCCGCCCGGTCGAGCACAGGTCGCATGTCGAGCACAGGTCGCATCGGGCGCTCACGCAACACCGGGGCCGTCGTCACCCACCGACGGTCTCCGCATACGTGGTTCCGGGTCCGGGTGTGTCTGGGTCCGAACATGCCGCAGCGCCCGACGACACAGCGTGAAAACGGCTGGTCAGCGGGCACCGCGGCACATTCATACGACCGGTGTGATCCGGTTTCAGGACGCGAGGACCTCGTCGAGCAGAGCCTCGGCCTTGTCCTCGTTCGTGTTCTCCGCGAGAGCGAGCTCGCTCACCAGGATCTGGCGGGCCTTGGCGAGCATGCGCTTCTCTCCGGCGGAGAGACCGCGCTCGCGCTCCCGACGCCACAGGTCACGCACTACTTCGGCGACCTTGATGACATCGCCGGAGGCGAGCTTTTCGAGATTTGCCTTGTAACGCCGGGACCAGTTCGTCGGCTCTTCGGCATACGGTGCGCGCAGCACCTCGAAGACCCGGTCCAGTCCCTCCTGCCCGACTACGTCGCGCACACCCACGAACTCCGCATTGTCCGCCGGCACACGAACCGTCAAGTCGCCCTGGGCGACCTTGAGCACCAAGTAGGTCTTGTCCACGCCTTTGATCTGGCGAGTTTCGATAGCCTCGATCAGCGCGGCCCCGTGATGGGGATAGACCACGGTGTCGCCAACCTTGAACGTCATGTGACAGGTACCCCTTCCGTGGCTATCCAGAGTAACACGAGAACGGCATCTCCTGAATGGCGTTTTCGCAGGTCAGGGCATATCTCGGGGCTTGACAACAGCGACACGTACGTGCTGCGGAAGGGTTCCGGAAGACGGTATTCGCAGGTCGGAGCCACTGTGCGCCCGGAGCGAAACATCCACGTCACACAGCCCGGAAGCCCTACAGAAGAGGGCGAAAGTCCCGTTTTGTCGGTTTGCAGATGGCGATCATTCCGTACTCCGTTCGGTGATCGCTCACCCGTACGGACGTAACTGCCGGGCCGCAATGAAATTGATCAAGCCACGTGCCGCCCGGCACCTTTCCGCCGCGCAGCGGGGAATGGAGAAGAAGCCGCGACACGGGCCGAAGAATTGATCACGCGGATTATGTGAACGGCACATGGCGTACCGGCCGGTAGAACACCTTGCGGGAACACCCGCGAGAACACCTGCGGGAACACCTGGCGGACCGTTCGGCGGGCTTGCCGGAGAACGGACGGTCCGACCGTGATCGACGAGAACCCGCCTAGAGGCGGGTCGGGTGCGGGGCGGGCCCGGCGGCTCGGTAGCCTAAGGCCGCTGACACACCCTCGGGGCGGCTCCACACCACCGCCCGACGCCTGACGTCCGAAGCCCGCAGATCCGATCGTTCAAGGAGTTGCCGCCGCCGTGAGCCGCAGCCTTCGACACGGCGCCCTCGCCGCCACCGCCACCGTGTTCTCGATCGTCTCCCTGTCCGCCTGTGCGGCGGGCAACAACGCCGAGACGCTCAAGGTCAGGCCGGACAACCCGGCCACCACGGTGGGCGACATCAAGATCCAGAACGTGAACGTGATCACGCAGCCCGACGCCGGCGCGGACGGCCCCGCCGTCGTCGCCGCGACGCTGTTCAACGAAGGCACCGAGCGCGAGGTGCTGGAAGCGGTGACGCTGCCCGGCAGCGACGTCGAGGTGAAGCTCCAGGCCGCCAAGGGCACGGGTCCCATCGTGGTCCCGGCCGGCGGCCAGGTCATCATCGGCGGCAAGGGCAACGCCGCCGCCGTGATCGAGAACAGCGGCGAGGCCGCGCGCAACGGCGACGTCCAGCAGGTCGTCTTCAAGCTCAGCCGGACCGGCGATGTCGGCCTCGGCGCCAGCGTCTTCCCGGCCGAGGGCTTCTTCAAGGACTTCGGCCCCAGCCCGAAGGCGGAGGCGCCCGCGCCGAAGCCGAGCCCGACCCCGTCGGGCGACGCGTCCGGCGAGGGCGAGACCCCCGGCGCGACCACGGGCGAGACGTCCGGTGCGCCGGCGAACGGCGCCGGCACCGAGGGCGCTCAGGGCGAGACGGGGACGCAGGGCGAGGGCGACGCCGCCTCGGTGCCCGCGGCCAACTGACGCGGCGGCTCCGGCCCCCGTTACGCAGGCACGGCCCGCAGACACCGGCCCGCAGACACACCAGCCGGCAGGCACACCGGCCCGCGGCACACCGGGGCGCACAGCACGCAGCACGCACGCCGAAGGGGCGCTTCCCGGCCGGGAAGCGCCCCTTCGGCATACGCGGCCTCGCGGTTTACGGCTCGAACTTGTACCCCAGGCCCCGCACGGTGACGAGGTAGCGCGGCGCGCCCGGGTCGGGCTCGATCTTGGCGCGCAGGCGCTTGACGTGGACGTCGAGGGTCTTGGTGTCGCCGACGTAGTCCGCGCCCCAGACCCGGTCGATGAGCTGCATCCGGGTCAGTACGCGGCCCGCGTTGCGCAGCAGCATCTCCAGCAGGTCGAACTCCTTGAGCGGGAGGTCGACCTTGCCGCCGGAGACGGTGACCACGTGCCGGTCCACATCCATCCGGACCGGGCCCGCCTCCAGAGCGGCCGGGGTGACCTCCTCCGGCTCCCCGCGGCGGCGCAGGACGGCCCGGATGCGGGCGACGAGCTCCCGGGAGGAGAAGGGCTTGGTGACGTAGTCGTCGGCTCCTATTTCCAGCCCCACGACCTTGTCGATCTCGCTGTCCTTGGCGGTGACCATGATCACCGGAACGTTGGAGCGGCTGCGGAGCTGGCGGCACACCTCGGTGCCGGGCAGGCCGGGCAGCATCAGGTCGAGCAGGACCAGGTCGGCGCCGTTGCGCTCGAACTCGTCCAGCCCGTCGGGGCCGGTCGCCGCGATGGCGACCTCGAAACCTTCCTTGCGCAGCATGTAGGACAGGGCGTCGCTGAAGGATTCCTCATCCTCGACGACAAGCACTCGGGTCACGGAAGAGCCTCCGGGGCAGGGAAGGGGTCAAAGGTGTCGGTCTCGTACGGCCCCTCGTCGTCGCCGTTGACGATAAGCGGTCCGCCGGTGGTGCGCTCCCTCGTGACGCCCGATTCGGGCAGCCGGAGGGTGAAGGTGGAGCCCTGTCCCTCGGAGCTCCAGACGGTGACCTCCCCGCCGTGCGAGGCGGCCACGTGTTTGACGATGGCGAGGCCGAGACCGGTGCCACCGGTGGCCCGTGAGCGGGCGGGGTCGACGCGGTAGAACCGCTCGAAGACCCGTTCGCGGTCCTTCTCGGAGATGCCGATCCCCTGGTCGGTGACGGCTATCTCGATGAGGTCCCCGCCGGGTGACGCCATCCGCCGTGCGGCGATGCCGACGCGGGTGTGGGCGGGGCTGTAGTTGACGGCGTTCTCGACGAGATTGCCGAGCGCGCCGACGAGCTGGCCGCGGTTGCCCCAGACCGTGAGGCCCTCGGCTCCCGCGGAGGCCATGGTGATCTGCTTCGAGCCGGCCTGCTGGCGGCAGCGGTCGATCGCCTCGGCGACCAGCGTCTCCACCTTGACCGGCTCGGCGTCCTCCAGCGGGTCGTCGTTCTGCACCCGGGAGAGGTCGATGAGCTCCTGGACGAGGTTGGTCAGCCGGGTCGCCTCGATCTGCATCCGCCCGGCGAACCGCTCCACCGCCTCCGGGTCGTCGGAGGCGTCCATGACCGCTTCGGAGAGCAGGGAGAGCGCTCCGGTCGGCGTCTTGAGCTCATGGCTGACGTTGGCGACGAAGTCGCGCCGTACCGCTTCTATCCGGCGGGCCTCGGTGAGGTCCTCGACGAGCAGCAGCACCAGCCGCGAGCCCAGCGGGGCGACCCGGGCGGAGACGGCGAGGGTGTCGCCCCGGCCCGTGCCGCGCCGGGGCAGGTCCAGCTCGCCCTGGCGTATCTCCCCGTCCCGCCGGGTGTCCCTGGCCATGTTGAGCATGGGCTCGACGGCCAGCCGGCCGCCCCTGACCAGGCCCAGGGCGTACGCCGCGGAGCTGGCCTTGACCACGCTGTCGCTCTCGTCGAGGACGACGGCGGAGGAGCTGAGGACGGAGAGGACGGTGTCCACTCCGGGGGGCAGGGCGGCGTTGCTGTCCGGCCGCAGCGACGTACGCGTGGGCCGTTTCAGGTCGCGTTCGCTCCAGCGGAACGCCAGCATGGCGATCACACCGGTCAACAGCCCGGCGATCGCTGCAGCTGCGGCGACCGCCGCGTTCACGTCCATGCTTCAAGGTTATGCGGGTGCGACGACTCCCTCCCAGCCGTCCGAGTGCCTTCTCGAACACTCGTCGCCCAGAGTTCACCGAGGGGATGGGGTCGGTTCACTTAGGGGGTCGGATCCGGACGCGTTGCGCCCCCACCGTGTAACCGTGGGGGTCGGTCCGAGACCCCGGCCTCAGTTTGGAACTGGAGAGGGACTTCCCATGCGCGACGCTTACCACGAGGAACTCGATTCGATCGGAGAAGGCCTGGTCGAGATGGCCAGGCTGGTCGGCTCGGCGATCGGACGGGCGACCACGTCCATGCTCGACGCCGACCTGACGCTGGCCGAGAACGTGATCGCCGGCGACCAGAAGGTCGACGACCTCCAGCACGACCTGGAGGCCCGCGCCATCGCGCTCCTCGCCCGCCAGCAGCCGGTGGCGACCGACCTGCGCATCGTGGTGACCTCGCTGCGGATGAGCGCCGACCTGGAGCGCTCGGGCGACCTCGCCCAGCACGTGGCGAAGCTGGCCCGGCTGCGCTTCCCGCAGGCGGCGGTCCCGCACGACCTGCACGCCACCATTCTGGAGATGGGCCAGCTCGCCCAGCGCCTGATGGCCAAGGCGGCCGAGGTCATCATCACCAAGGACGTCGATCTGGCGCTCCAGCTGGAGCAGGACGACGACGAGATGGACCTGCTGCACCGCACGCTGTTCCAGCACCTGATGGACGACCGCTGGAAGCACGGCATCGAGACGGCCGTCGACGTGACGCTGCTGGGCCGCTACTACGAGCGCTTCGCCGACCACGCGGTGTCGGTCGCCAAGCGCGTGGTCTACCTGGTGACGGGCGAGCACGCGGACGAGATCCAGGCGGCGGCCCCGGTCGAGGGCGCGTAAGGACGGGTAGGGCGCGTAAGGGCGCGAGAGGCCCGGCGTAACGGCCACTCCGGTACGCCGACCTCGTACCGGAGCACGCCGGCCTCGTACCGGAGCACGCCGGCCTCGTACCGGGGCGTCACCTGCCTCGTACCGGAGCGTCACCGGCGTACGCGAGTCGCACATACGTTCCTGCTCGCGTGCGCCGTTGATGCGCCTGCCGGGATGGGCATGCAATGGGGCGGGGGCGGTGCACCATGCCGACGGCCGCCCCAGCCGTACGCCCTGAGGAGGGACCATGGCCGATTCCCCCATGACCGAACCCCAGCAGGAGACCCCGACCGAAGTGGTGCACCGAGGTGTACTCGGCGCCTGCGGCTGCGGCTCGGGCTGCGGGTGCGGCTGCCAGTCCGGTGCCCCGTGCCAGTGCGGCGGCTGCTCCGGCTGACCCGCGCAGCGTACGAAACGGACGGCGCCCGCCCGGAGGAATCCGGACGGGCGCCGCAGCCGTGGCCGTACCCGTGCCCGTACCCGTACCCGTACCCGCACGAGGATCGCGTGGGCGGGCTCAGCAGGCCCGTTCCGCCGCCGCCACCGCCGCCGCGGGTGCGGCCTCCGGCTCGGCCTGGTCCGGCCGGGCCTGGGCCGGGACGGGCGCCGGCTCGGGCAGGGTGTCCGCCCCGTCCCCGTCATGCTCCTCGCGCGGCAGGTTGCGCATCAGCAGCCAGTAGCCGAGGCCGGCGACGGTGCCGATCACGGCGCAGATGCCCCAGAGCCAGGAGGCGCCGTAGTGGTCGATCACGAAGCCGGACATCAGCGGCGCGACGAGCGCGGCCACCGACCACGACATCGTGTACATGCCCTGGTAGCGGCCCCGGCCCCGGGCGGGCGACAGCTGCACGACCAGACCCGTCTGGGTGGGCGCGTTCACGATCTCGGCCAGCGTCCAGACGCACACCGTCAGGGCGTACGCGGCGACCGACCCGGCGAAGGCGGTGAGCCCGTAGCCGTACCCGGCGAGCAGCGAGGAGAGGATCAGCAGCCGGCGCGGGTCGCGGTGCTGGATGAAGCGGGTGACGGGGATCTGGAGGACCACGATCAGCACGCCGTTGACGGCGATGGCGGTACCGAAGTCGGAGCTGGACAGCCCGTCCGTACCCATCGCCACCGGCAGCGCCACGTACCCCTGCTGGAAGATCAGCGCCACCAGGAACGACAGCCCCACGACGCCCATGAAGCGCCCGTCGCGCAGGACGGTGGTCAGCCGCACCTCGTCCTTGGGCCGCTTGCCGCCGACGGTCTTCACGACCGCTTCCGCGGGCCGTGACTCCGGCACCTTCAGGAAGACGAGAACGGCGCACACGAGCGTCATCAGGGCCTCGCCGATGAAGCCGGCGAGGTAGCTGTACTCGGCGATGAACCCGGCCCCGGCGGCGGAGATCGCGAAGCCGAGGTTGATGGCCCAGTAGTTGAGCGAGAAGGCCCGGACCCGGTCCTTCGGGGGCACGATGTCCGCCATCATCGCCTGGACGGCGGGGCGGGAGGCGTTGCTCGCCATGCCGACGAAGAACGCCACGGTGGCGATGGCGAAGGGATGCACCATGAACCCGAGCACGGCCACCGACACCGCGGTGGAGACCTGGGCGATCAGCATGGTGGGCCGCCGCCCGAGCCGGTCGGTCATCACGCCCGCGCCGAGCGAGGAGATGACCCCGCCGAGCCCGTGGAGGGCGGCGACGAGCCCGGCGTACGAGGCGGAGTAGCCCCGGTCCAGGGTCAGATACAGGGCCATGAAGGTCGCGACGAACGCCCCGAGGCGGTTGACCAGGGTGCTGGTCCACAGCCACCAGAACTCGCGGGGCATCCCCGAGACGGTCTCGCGGGCGGCTGTGCGCAGACCGGCGACGGACATAAGGATTCCCCCCACGGGACGTACGGAACAAGGCCTCGGGTAATACCCCCGACGACGATCGAGACATTACGAAGCCCGGCTCCTCGCCCGCCACCGGATTGACGCCCCCCGTCAATCGACCGGCCGCCGGGCCCTCCCGGACCGGCCCTGTCCGCGGTGCGGGCGGGCGCGCGGAGGCCGCACGGGTTCGATTACGCTCGGACTCATGGCCGACGCACCGTACAAGCTGATCCTCCTCCGCCACGGCGAGAGCGAATGGAACGCGAAGAACCTGTTCACCGGTTGGGTGGACGTCAACCTCACCGAAAAGGGCGAGAAGGAAGCAGTCCGCGGCGGTGAGCTGCTCAAGGACGCCGGTCTGCTCCCCGACGTCCTGCACACCTCCCTCCAGCGCCGCGCGATCCGGACCGCCCAGCTGGCCCTGGAGTCCGCCGACCGCCTCTGGATCCCGGTCCGCCGCTCCTGGCGCCTGAACGAGCGCCACTACGGCGCGCTCCAGGGCAAGGACAAGGCGCAGACGCTCGCCGAGTTCGGCGAGGAGCAGTTCATGCTGTGGCGCCGCTCGTACGACACCCCGCCGCCGCCGCTGGCCCGCGACGACGAGTACAGCCAGTTCGACGACCCGCGCTACGCGACGCTCCCGCCCGAGGTGCGCCCGGACACGGAGTGCCTGAAGGACGTCGTCGTCCGCATGCTCCCGTACTGGTTCGACAACATCGTCCCGGACCTCCTCACGGGCCGCACGGTCCTGGTCGCCGCCCACGGCAACAGCCTGCGCGGTCTGGTGAAGCACCTGGACGGCATCTCGGACGAGGACATCTCGGGCCTCAACATCCCGACCGGCATCCCGCTCTCCTACGAGCTGGACGCCGACTTCAAGCCGCTGAAGCCGGGCGGCACGTACCTCGACCCGGACGCGGCGAAGGCCGCCATCGAGGCCGTGAAGAACCAGGGCAAGAAGAAGTAGCCCGCCCTCGCCTTCTCACCGAGCCCCCTGCTCCGCGGACCGCGAGGCAGGGGGCTCGTCGGCGCTCCGGACCGCCGCAGCTCCGGGCCGGCGGTGCTCCGGGCCAACGGGTCTCAGACCGGCTTGCGCCATACGGAGATGTGTTTGCCGGAGTCATCGGTGAACGGTGACCCGTCCCAGTCCGCGACGCGGCGTTCCAGGTCCAGCCCCGCGATACGGGCCATCAGGTCGAGCTCGGCGGGCCAGGCGTACCGGTGCCGGGAGGCGCCTCGGCGATAGTGGCCGTCCTCGCCGTCACCCTCGGCTTCACGGGTGAAGTGGTGCGAGACGAGGATCTGTTCGACCAGATCGAAGGTGTCGAAGCCGAGATGCCGCTCGGATACGTCGAACGGCACCGCGACCTGCCCGGGCGGCAGGAACCGCAGCGGCGGCACGCCGAGTTCGATGACGAACCGGCCGCCGGGGGCCAGGTGGCGGGCCGCGTTGCGGAAGCACGCGACCTGTTCGTCCTGGGTGAGCAGGTTCGAGATGGTGTTGTAGACGAGGTAGACCAGGGTGAACTCGCCGGGGACGACGGTGGTGGCCATGTCCCCGATGACCACCGGGAGAGTGTCCTCGTCGACCTTGCGGCGGAGGACCGCCGCCATGGGCTCGGACAGTTCGATGCCCACGACCGGCACGCCGCGCTCCCGGAGCGGCACGCCCACGCGCCCGGTGCCGATGGCGAACTCCAGGGCGCGGCCGTCTCCGGCGAGTTGGGTGAGGAAGTCGAGGGTGGGTTCAAGGACGGCGGCCGAGGAGTTCTCGGCCTCCTCGGCGTCGTAGCGGTCGGCGGTCGCTCGGGTCCACAGTTCGCTGCTCGTCACGGGCGACCACTCTGCCGCGAGCCCGGAGGCCCTGTCGAAGTGTTTAGGGGCGACTCCCCCACACGGACGCAGCCAAGTCGACCTGGGCTACGTTGACCCCGAAGCACTGGGCCGAGCCCGAGAAGATGCCGAGCATGCTGCTGACCTCCCCCGAATCGAAACGACACGGATGGAAGCGACGAATCTCTTCTACCGGGACCCGGCGCTGTACGACCTGGCCCAGGCGGACAGTACTTCCGCCGCCGCGTGCAGGAGCCTGATCGAGCGCCATGCCCCGGAAGCAGCAAGTCTGATCGACTTCGGATGCGGCACAGGGCGGGATATGGCGCTCCTCTCGGAGCACTACGCGTGTGTCGGAGTGGATCTGCAACCGGCGATGGTCGAGCACGCTCGCCTCGTACGCCCAGGGCTCGATGTCCGCCTGGGCGACATGCGCACGGTCAGGCTCCCGGAGCGCGCGGACGTTGTGGTCTGCCTGGGCAATTCACTCGCCTACGTCCATGACAACGACGGCATTGCCCAAGCGTTCGACACGTTCGCCGCGCACGTCCGGCCCGGCGGTCTCCTTGTGCTCTGCTCTCCGGTGTCGCCGGTCCTCCGCAAGGAAGCAATGCGAGCGGAAATCGCTGTCCCGGAGGGCGTCGCTCAGGTCACCTTCACTTACGCGTGGGATCTCCGCACGCAGATCAACACCATGTGCAGGGTCTGGCCGCTCCCCTCCGGGACCGAGGTCGAGGACGAAATCCACCGCCGTGTGCTGTTTCCGCTCGAGCTGGAAAGGTACGCCTCCATCGCCGGCTTCGAAATCCTCACCATGGAGGACGAGACGGGCGGAGAACTGGTCGGCTCCTCCGCCTACACGGTGGCCCGGCGCACGCGGTGACGACATTCCGGGACCGTCCGGGCAAGCGTTGTCAGTGCCCCCTGCCACGATGGTCGCCATGACCGTCTACCTGCTCTCCGGCATCGAACAGGCCATCCGCAGCAGTTGGAGCGCCGAGACCTGCACCCCGGAGTACCGCGACCGCTGGACTCCGGACAATCCGGCGCGGGATCAGTGCGGGGTGACCGCCATGGTGGTCAACGATCTGCTCGGCGGGGAGCTGATCCGGGGCGAGGTGCATGTCGACGGGGTGCGCATCGACTTCCACTGGTGGAACCGCCTGGGCATGGGTGTGGAGATCGATCTGACGCGGGAGCAGTTCGGGCCCGAGGAGGTCGTCGTCGGCGGTGAGGTCATCGTGCGGCCGCCCGTGAGCGAGTGGCGGCGGCTTCAGGGGGAGTACGCGATCCTGCGCGACCGGGTCGCGGAGAGGCTCGGGCGGAGCTGAGCGCGAAGTACCGCCTCCCACCTGATCCGTGGCCGATCCGTGCCCGCCCGAGTCGGCCGGAATGCCCCTCGTACGCATTACGGTGGGCCCATGTCGTCGTCCGTCTGCTTCCAGGGCAAGGAGATCGAGGAGAGCGATCATGGGTGAGTCTCTGAAGACCTTCGTCGGCGGTGCCGAGGTCGACGTGCCCAACAGCATTCCGGACATCCGGGCCGCGCTGCCCGAGGAGAGACGCGAGGAGTTCGATCTCGCGATCAACGAGGCCGGGGTGCACGAGATTCAGGCCGTCATGCGGCACTGGATGCTGGAGGCCGTCCCCGATCCCGAGGCCGAGAAGATCCTGGACCGGCTGGCGCAGGACGAGGCCGAGAGGCGGAGCGTCGCTTGAGCTTCCGCATCTCCTATGCACCGCCCGCCGACGACACCCTGGCCAAGATGCGCGGCGGCGAGTCCTTCCGGGACGAGATGGCCCGCACCCTCGGCGTGGAGCCGTACGGCCACGCCTCCTCCGCCGTCAAGAGCGAACGGGACCGGCGCGAGGCGACCGTCTCCGGGGCCATCGTCCTCTACTACGTCTCCCGGTCCGTCCTGACCGTCACTGTCGTCCGCCTCGTGCCCCTGCCCTGAGCGAGGACGCCCCGAGCGAGGAGGGCAGGGGCACGGCGGCCGTGCGTCAGGCGAGCTTCTTGTCCTGCGCCGCCACGACCTCCGCCGGCACCTCGAACTTCACGTCGCCGCCCGCCGCCGCCAGGTTGAAGGCGAAGAACGTCGCCACGGTGCCCTCCTTGCGGAGCGCCACCAGCTTGAACGGGGCCTGGTCGCCGTCGTCCTCGGAGGTGACCGTCCACGCCGCGGACTCGTCGCCGCCGGTGACCTTCTCCTCCGTGACCGAGGCGACCTTCGTCGGCGTACCGGCGACCGTGGCGGTGAAGCCGCCCGCGCAGTCCGCCGCGGCCTTCTTCAGCGCGGCGAACGCGTCCGGGCCCGCCGTCCCCTCGTACGCGTTCAGCGCGACGAACGTGGACGTCAGGTTGAAGGCGTTCTTGAACGCGTCCTCGGCCTCACCGTCCGCCAGGTCCTCCAACGACTTCTTGCCGTCGGTCTTCTTCGGCTCGTCGATCACCTTGCGCTTCGTGGTGGCCACCGAACCCTCCTGCGCCACGCCGTACATGGCGTGGGCGACCGGCAGGCACTCCTTCTTGTCGACGGTCACGCTGTCCGCCGGGACCTCGTCGTCCGGACCGGCCTTGGTGACCTTGCGGCCCTCCACATCGCCCTGGGCGAGCGTGGCCGTCTCCAGTTCGGCGGCGGTGAGCGCCTTGGCCGGGGCCTTCGGGGCCTTCGGGTCCTTCGGGGCCGAGCTGCTCCCGCCCGCTGCGCCCTTGTCGTCCTTCCCGTCCTTGGCGTCGGCGTCCGACGAGCCGCCGCAGGCGGTGACCAGCAGGGCGAGGGCGGCCGCGGAGGCGGCGAGGGCGGTACGGCGTACGGCAGTGGCGCGCATGGTTCTACTTCCTGCAATCTCCGGTTCGGGAGCAACAGTCCCTCCCCCGCACGGCACTTCGACGCCGTCTGGGACGGGCCGTCGCAGTGATCACACTTTACGATCGAACCTGTGAGCGATGACCGGTCCAGCGGCCCCACCTGTGATCGTGATTCTGCTGTGATCATCCTGTGAACGCACTGTGCGGAACCGCAGTGCAACCCTCCCGTGCGCGACCGTCGCAGCCCCGTACACCCCGTCGCGCACCACCGCCCCCGCCCCCGCCCCCGCAGCCGAAAGGGCGTCACCCACGTGTCCGACCAGGCCTCCGCCGCCCCTCTCGCCCGCGTTCTCGACGCCCTCGGGGTCGGCGAACGCGACATCGCCGCGCGCGCCACCCTCACCGGCGGTACGTACAACACCGTCACCCGTGTCACGCTCACCGACGGCCGCGACTGGGTGGTCAAGACGCCCCCGCCGCACACCGCCGCCCTGCGGTACGAACGCGATCTCCTCGTCAACGAGGTCGCCTTCTACACCGCCGCCGCGCGGGCGGGAGGTCCGGTGATCCCTCATGTCGTCCGCAGCGAAGCGGATCCGGCCTCGCCGACCGGCGCGTACCTGGTCATGACCGCCCGCCCCGGCCGCCCCTGGCACGAGGCCGGCATCACGGCGGACACCGGCGACGAGCGTCGGCTGCGCACCGAACTCGGCGAGATCGTGGGACGGTTGCACGCCGTGACCCCGCCCGTCGGTTCCGGTTCCGGTTCCGGATCCCGAACCGGAACCGGCTTCGGCTATCCCGCCGAACCGTTCAGGCCGCTCGCCCCCACCTGGCGTACCGCCTTCACGGCGATGACCGACGCCGTGCTCGCCGACGCCGAGACCTACCGGGCCCGGCTGCCGTACCCCGTCGGCCATATCCGTACGGTGCTGGCGGGCGCGGACCGGCTCCTGGACGAGGTCACCCGGCCCGCCCTCGTGCACTTCGACCTGTGGCCGGGAAACCTGCTGGTCACCGGGGAGCCCGGCGCGCGCACCATCGGCGGGATCATCGACGGCGAGCGGATGTTCTGGGGCGACCCGGTGGCCGACTTCGTCTCGCTCGCGCTCTTCGGGGACATCGAGCAGGACCGGGATTTCCTTGATGGATACGCGCGGTCCGGCGGGACGGAGGTGGGGGTGAGTGTGGGGGTGGAGGTGGAGGTGGAGTTCACCGACTCGCTGCGGGCCCGGCTCGCCCTCTACCGGAGTTACCTCTACCTCATCATGCTCGTCGAGACCGTGCCCCGCGACGTCGGAGCCGAAGCCGCCGCCGAGACCTGGGAGTTGGTCGCGCCCCACCTCGTCGACGCCCTGGACGCGGTCCGGCAGGGCAGCTGAAGCACCCGTCACCGCACGCGCACGCCTCGCTGTGCCTCGTACAGGTTCGCCGGCCGGACCGCCTCCGGACTCCCGTACGCCTCCAGACGGGTGTGCAGGTCGCCGGTGAAGTCGGGGACGTCGATCTGGCCGAACTCCCTTACCTCGCTGATGCCCACGGTCGCGCTGTACGGGGCGAGGCCGTCGATCCTCATCAGCCCGGCCCGTTCGTTGGTGACCCGGATGTTCCAGTGCGTGAAGCGTGCCCCGAACAGCGGGCCCGCGCTCGCGTCGCCGCCGTGGACACCGTTGTTGTTCACCGTGATGTCGGTGCGCACGTTGGCGAACGGCATTCCCCGGTGCGAGTCGAACGTCCCCATCTCCATCCGGCCCCGCGACCAGACGTTGTAGCTGGACAGGCCCTCGACGTTGATGCCGTGGAGCTGGGTGCCGGAGGGGGCGGGCGTGGTGCGTTCGGAGATCGTGAAGTCCTCGGTCAGGTTGTCGTGCGAGCCCTCGCGGCAGTAGTACGGGTGGTGTGCGCCGCGCCCCTCCACCTTCGTACGGCGCAGGGTGCAGGCGGACGCGCCGATCAGGCCGAAGCCGTTGTCGACGTGCCGCACCGTGACGTCGTCGGCCCAGCAGTCGTACGCGCACTGGAACGCGAGGCCGTTGTATCCCTGGTCCAGCAGGTGCGGGGCCTGCGGCTTCTCGACCGCCTCCAGGGTGAGGCCCTCGACGCCGGACCCGGTGAGGGGGGTTACCAGTGTGGTGAGGCGCGGGTTCCATGCGGGGCGCAGGTCGAGCGGGAGCGGGCGTTCCAGGGTGATCCGGCGGCCCTGCACCGCCGTGATACGGACCGGCCATTCGTAGGGGACGTACGAGGTCAGCTTGGTCTTGTCGTCCCAGGCGTACGCCCGCGCGCCCGCGCCGTCGCCCGCCATGTGCTGGAGCAGCGTGTGGCCGGGGTCGTCGGCGAGGCGGAGGAGGACGAGCGCGCCGGGCCGCAGGCGGCGTGCGTCGTCGACCGTGACCGTACGGTCGCCCCGGCGGGCGGGAGCCGGAACGGCGAGCGTGCTCCACTCGTCGCGGCGGTTGCCGGTCCAGCCCTCGAAGGGCCATTCCTTCGCCTGAATCGCGTCGGTCAGGGAGGCCCAACGGTCCTTCGGGCAGAGCCAGATCAGCCCGCCGGCCCAGGACCAGCTGGACTTGTCGCCGCCGTAACGGCTGCCGTAGACGCCGATCAGCTCGGTCAGGCCGCGGGTCGCGTACAGCGTCGTCGCGCCGCTGCCCGCACCGCGCACCACGACGTCGCTGTGGCCGATGCGGATGACGTCGTCGATGCGGTACGTCCCCGCCGGGATGATCACCGTGCCACCGCCGCGCTCTCCGGCGGCGGCGATGGCACGGTTGATCGCGGGCGCGGCGTCGGCCGAGCCGTCGGGGCGGGCCCCGTGGTCGCGTACGACGTCGACGACGAGGCCGCGGGCCGGCCGGCCCGCGGAGGGGCGGCGCGGGAGGGGGGATCCCGCGCGGTAGCCGGCGCGGCCGACGAAGGGGATCTGCGGGTGGGTGAAGGGGGCGGCGGCGAACTCCCGCCAGAGGGCCGCGTCCCGGACCGGCCGGGCCGGGCGGGCCGCTCGGACCGCTCGGGCCGACGACGCCCGGGCCGTCCCCGCCACCCCAGTTGCCCCGGCAGCCCCAGTCGTCCCAGCTGCCCCGGCCGCCCCAGCGGCCTCGGCTGCGGTCGCCGTCCCGGTCGCGGTCCCGGTCACAACGGCCGCCGCCACGGCCACGGCGCTGCCGAGGACCGCGCGTCTCCCGATGCCACCCCGGCCGCCCTCCCGGCCCCGGCCACTCCCCTGTTGTGTCGCCATACCCCGAGCCGCCCTTCATGTATGTGAATGACGTTCATGTGTGCGTTGGCGGTGAGCATGGCATGACTCGGCGGCGCACGGATAGACCCGTGCGCCGCCGAGAGAGCCCTAGGGGTGGAGGTGTGAGCGTCAGCCCGTGGTCGGACGTCGAGTCAGGTGGCTGAACGCGTCCAGGTTCCGCGTGGACTCGCCGCGCGACACCCGCCAGGCGTACTCCTTGCGGATGGAGCTCGCGAAACCGAGCTCCAGGAGCGTGTTGAACGCCCCGTCGGCCGCTTCGAGCACCACGCCGAGCAGCCGGTCCAGCTCCTCGGCGGTGACCACCGACAGCGGCAGCTTGCCGACCAGATAGACGTCGCCGAGCGAGTCGATCGCGTAACTCACGCCGAACAGGCGGAGGTTGCGCTCCAGCAGCCAGCGGTGCACCTCGGCGTCGTTCTCGTCGGGGTGCCGGACGACGAACGCGTTGAGGGAGAGCGAGTGCTTGCCGACGATCAGGGAACAGGTCGTCGACAGCTTGCGGGTGCCGGGCAGCGTCACGACGTAGTTGCCGCGCCCCGGGCTCTCCCATACGAGCCCGGCGTCGTTCAGCGTCGCCTCGATGACCTGGGCCGCTGCTGTTTCGTCGGGTACGTCAGCCATGCAGCGAGCGTACGACAGCCCGGTACGGGCGGCAGGAGGGGCCTCAGCCGTGGTGCGCCGTGGCCCGCCGGCGGTGGTCGCAGAGCGCGGCCGTGTACACGTCGGCGGTCGCCGACGCGGCCGTGTCCCAGCCGAAGGACTGGGCGTGCGTCGCGGCGGCCGCCCCCATCCGCTCGACCAGTTCCGGCGCGTCCGCGAACCGCCCGAGCGCGCGGGCGTACGCCTCCGGCTCGTGGCCCGGCACCAGGAAGCCGCTGACCCCGTCGCGCACCGCCACCGGCAGCCCGCCCACGGCTGCCGCGACGACCGGGGTGCCGGCCGCCTGGGCCTCTATGGCGACCAGGCCGAAGGACTCGCTGTACGACGGCATGACCAGCACCGACGCGGCCCGGAACCAGTCGGCGAGCCGGTCCTGGCCCACCGGCGGGTGGAACCGCACGACGTCGGCGATACCGAGGCGGGCGGCCAGCTTCTGCAGGCCCTCGGGCTTGGCCAGACCGCTGCCGCTCGGGCCGCCGACCACCGGCACGACGATGCGGGAGCGCAGCGACGGATCCCGGTCCAGGAGCACGGCCACCGCGCGCAGCAGCACGTCGGGGGCCTTCAGCGGCTGGATGCGGCCCGCGAAGAGCGGGATCAGCGCGTCCTGCGGCAGGCCGAGCCGGGCCCGCGCGGCGGCACGGCCGTCGGCGGGGCGGAAGCGGTCCAGGTTGACGCCGGGGTGCACGACGGCGACCGCGGCGGGGTCCGCGTCGTAGAAGCGGACGAGTTCGGCGGCCTCCTCGGCGGTGTTGGCGATCAGCCGGTCCGAGGCATTCACGATCTGGGTCTCGCCGATGACGCGGGCGGGCGGCTCCGGGGTGTCGCCCTCGGCGAGCGCGGCGTTCTTGACCTTGGCCATGGTGTGCATGGCGTGCACGAGCGGGACGCCCCAGCGCTGCGCGGCGAGCCAGCCGACCTGGCCGGAGAGCCAGTAGTGGGAGTGCACGAGGTCGTAGTAGCCAGGGCGCTGACCGGCCCAGGCCTGCATCACGCCGTGCGTGAACGCGCAGAGCTGGGCGGGCAGGTCCTCCTTGGCGAGACCCTCGTACGGCCCGGCGTCGACGTGCCGCACCAGGACCCCGGGTGCCAGCTCGACCGCGGGGGCCAGCGAGCCGGTGGTGGCCCGGGTGAAGATCTCGACCTCGATGTTGATCGCGGCGAGGCGTTTGGCCAGTTCGACGATGTAGACGTTCATCCCGCCCGCGTCGCCCGTGCCGGGCTGGTGGAGCGGGGACGTGTGCACGGAGAGCATCGCGATGCGGCGCGGCTTGCGGGAGACCCCGGAGAAGCCTCCGGGGAACCTGAGGCGCGCGGCCGTCCGGGTGGAGCCGAGCCGGGAGACGTACTGGCTCACCTCGTCGGTCCTCCTCGTTCGGGGCATGCTGGGGTGAGGGCACGGGGCCCTCCGAAGGGCGAGAACAGCGGAATCCCGGCATTCATTTCCGCTTTGCCAAATCATTACGTTGCGGGGGCGGCGCGTCGCGCGGCCCCCGCGGGGCCTCCGGGTATCCGCCGCGCCCCGCCCCGTCGCATACGCTCGACCCATGCGCCAGCGCCCCATCGGCACCGCCACCCGCGGGACCACCAACCCGAACCGGCTGCGCCGCATGGACCGCTGGATCGCCGACGCGCACGGCCCCGCCCTGCGCCGCGCCGGGACGCCCCTGGCCGTCGATCTCGGGTACGGGGCCGCCCCCTGGACCGCCGTCGAGCTGCTGGACCGGCTACGCACCGCCGAGCCGCGCACCGTGGTGGCGGGCATCGAGATCGACCCGGAGCGGGTCGCGGCGGCGAAGCCGTACGAGCGCGAGGGGCTGGCCTTCGTGCACGGCGGCTTCGAGATCCCGCTGGAGGTCCGGCCGCTGCTCATCCGGGCGGCGAACGTGCTGCGCCAGTACGACGAGGACCAGGTCGCCGAGGTCTGGGCACGGCTGCGTTCCCGCCTCGCCCCGGACGGACTCCTGGTGGAGGGGACCTGCGACGAGATCGGGCGCCGGCACGTCTGGGTGGCCCTGGGGCCCGAGGGGCCGCGCACGGTCACCTTCGCGACCCGGCTCGGCTCGCTGGAGCGCCCCTCCGACCTCGCGGAACGGCTGCCGAAGGCGCTGATCCACCGCAACGTGCCGGGCGAGCCGGTCCACGCGTTCCTGCGGGACTTCGACCGGGCCTGGGCGACGGCCTCCCCGTACGCCTCGCTCGGCGCGCGGCAGCGCTGGATCGCGGCGGTGCGGGCGATGGCGGCCGACTGGCCGGTGACGGACGGGGTACGGCGGTGGCGGCAGGGCGAGGTCACCGTGCCGTGGGACGCCCTGCGGCCCAACAGCCGCTGAACAATTGCCCGGAAGGGCAGAACTCCTCCGCTCCGGGAACACCGCAGCGGCATCATTCGTCCCAGTGAGTGGGGACAGGAGTGCGTAGGGGCATGGGGACAGGGGGGCGCGGATCGCAACCCGGGCAAGCACCCGGGCAAGCACAGGGGGAATCATGACGAAGTGGCCCACCGGGGGCGGTATGTGACGCGTCAGGTGCCGTCGGCCTCTGTTGCTTTACAGGGCGGCATGGCACGATCGCGACGTTGCCGAAAAGTTACTGACGGTAAGTCAGATATGCGATACCCGGCTTCTGTTGCTTTTCTCGCTTTTGTTGCATTCACCGTAGTCGTTGTCTTTGTCGCCTTCGTCCGGAGGCGGGCCCGGAGTAACCGCCCGGAGGGGGAGCTCGTGAACCGACGCCACTGCGCCACTGCCGCCATCACGCTGGTCTGTGCGCTGGCCCTGCTGACGTCCACGGGCCAGGCCATGGCCGCCCCCGTACCGGAACCGTCGCCCACCCCTTCCGCTTCCTCCTCCCCCGCCGGCTCGCCACCCCGCTACTCCAACGCGGACCTGGAAAAGGTCCGCGAGCAGATCGAGACGCTGTACCGGAAGGCGGGCGCGGCGACGGACGCGTACAACCTCGCCGAGGAGCAGACGAAGAAGCAGTCCGGCGAGATCGTGAAGCTGGCCAAGGCGATCGTCGACGGCCAGGCGCGCATCGCCGCACTGAAGGAACGGGCCGGGGCCCAGGCCCGCGAGCAGTACCGCAACGGCGGCCTGCCGCCCGGCGCGCAGCTGGCCCTGAGCAACGATCCGAAGCTCTTCCTGGACGGGATCAACAAGGTCCGCCAGAGCCAGCAGGCCTCCAAGTCGCTCCTGACCGACCTCAAGCAGACGCAGGAGGACCTGGAGACGTACACCCAGGACGCCAGCGCCAACTGGGAGAAGCTGGAGACGAACCGGGTCAAGCAGGCCAAGGCCAAGAAGAAGATCAACGCCCAGATCAAGGCGGCGGAGAAGCTCGAGTCGCAGCTGGAGAAGAAGGAGCGCGACCGGCTCCGCCAGCTGGAGCGGGACGCCGCGGCCAAGGCGCAGACGGACTGGCTCTCCTCCGGCGCGGTCAAGGACGTCAGCGGTGAGGCGAGCGCGGGCGGAGCGGCGGCGGTGGCCTTCGCGACGGCCCAGATCGGCAAGCCGTACGTCTGGGGAGCCGAGGGCCCCGGCTCGTACGACTGCTCCGGCCTGACGTCCCAGGCCTGGCTGGCGGCGAAGCGGCCGATCCCGCGCACCTCGCAGGAGCAGTGGCGGCTGCTGCCGCGCATCGACATCCAGGACATGCGCCCCGGCGACCTGATCATCTACCACGCCGACGCCAGCCATGTCGGGATGTACGTCGGCGACGGCGCGATCGTCCACGCCCCGCGCCCCGGCCGCAATGTCACGCTGGCGGGCGCGGGCTCGATGAAGATCCTCGGCGTGGTCCGCCCGGACAAGTAGATCCGGACAGGCAGGCCGGACAAGTAGGGGCGCCGACCGGGACGGGCCGGGATGGCCGGGCCACGTGAGCGGGGCCACGCCGCCGTTCACGGGCGGGTGATGTTTGTCATGGGCGCTTCCCCGCCCGTTCGGCGGCCCATCGCGCCGGATCCGTGTCGGGACGCGGCTTATGACGCCGCATATGACAGGGGCCGGTTCCCGTGCGCCATTCCGTTCCCCCACCGCGGACCGCTATCGTCCCCGACTGGCGGATCGTCGATCGTCGGACCGCCGCGCCCTCGGGGGGAGGGAAGGAAATACGAACCGATGCCCGTACCCGTACCGCAGCAGCGATCCGTTCCCGCTGCGGAGACCTCGCACGGCGACCTCACCCTGCTGGTGATCGAGGACGACCCGGCGGGCACCACCATCACCGTCCCCGAGCTCTCGGCCGCGGCCGGGACCCGGGTCCGTATCCGTACCGCCCGTAACCTCACCGAGGCCGCGCGGCTGCTCACCGACGACGTCGACTGCATCCTGCTGGACCTCGCGCTGCCGGTCGCCGGGGCCGGGGCCGAGCCGGCCGAGCCCGGCTCCGAGCCGACCGAGCCGCTCTCCGGGCGGGCCGACGAGCTGGCGGCCCTCACCCACGTACTCCGCATCGCTCCGCTGCACGCGGTCCTCGCGCTGACCGCGCAGGACGACACGGAGCTGGCGGCCGAGGCCGTACGCGTCGGGGCGCAGGACTACCTCTTCCGGGGCGAGCTGGACGCGCGCGTCCTGAGCCGCGCCATCCGGTACGCCGTGGAGCGCAAGCGCGCCGACATCGCCCAGCACCAGCTGACCGAGTCCCGGCTGCGCGCCCAGGAGAACGCCCGCCTCGAACGCGGCCTGCTCCCCACCCCGCTGCTGGACGGCTCCGGCCTGAGCTTCGCCGCCCGCTACCGCCCCGGCCGCAGCCGTGCCCTCCTCGGCGGCGACTTCTACGACGTCGTCCGCACCCCGGACGGCACGGTGCACGCGATGATCGGCGACGTCTGCGGACACGGCCCGGACGAGGCGGCGCTCGGCGTCGAGCTGCGGATCGCCTGGCGGGCGCTGACCCTGGCCGGGCTGTGCGGGGACGAGCTGCTCTCCACGCTCCAGCAGGTGCTGGAGCACGAACGGCAGAGCGAGGAGATCTTCGCGACGCTCTGCACCGTCGACATCGCGCCCGACGGGCGACGGGCCGGACTCTGCCTGGCCGGACACCCGGCGCCGCTGCTCGCCCGCCACGGCCGGCCGGCCCGGCTGCTCCCGTACGAGGACGGCGGCCCGGCCCTGGGGCTGCTGCCGCGGGCCCGCTGGCCGCGCCGTCAGGTCGAGCTGGGCGGCGCGTGGAGCCTGATGATGTACACGGACGGACTCATCGAGGGACGCGTGGGCACCGGCGGCAGCGAGCGGCTCGGCCAGGACGGCATGGTCGCGATGGTCAACAGCCGGCTGGAGCAGGGCCTGGCGGGCGAGGAGCTGCTGGAGGCGGCGGTCGCCGAGGTGCGGGAGCTGAACGGCGGCGAGCTGACCGACGATGTGGCGGTCCTGCTGCTGGGCCGCGATCCGGAGCGGATACGACGATGGGGCGGCAGCGCGTCGCGCTCCCACCCCGCGTCCGTCGACCGGCCGCCGTCCCCGCCCGCGAGGGCGGCGAGGGCTCAGCGCCCGCCGTTGTAGGGACCGTACGGGCCGTCGCTGCTGGAGCCGCCCCTGCGGCCACCACCACCGCCGCCGCCCGAGACCTCCTTGAGCGCGGGGCGCACGTCGACCATGAACACGATCGACGCGACGACGCCCGCGAGCTGCAGGAAGAGCATCGGGATGAGCAGGTTCACGGCGACGGCGACCCCGAGGATCACCAGCCAGAAGGACTTCTTCTTCTTGTCGGCGGCACGGTAGGCGTCCTCACGGGCGGTCGCCGCGAAGACGAACGCGACCACGGCCAGCACCAGCATCGCCAGATAGAGCAGCTGGAGAATCGTGCCGAATCCTGAGAGCAACATGCTGTGTACCGCCTAGTGAGTGGATGAGCGCCCTGCGGCCGAGAGGGCCAAGGTACCGGGACAACGAGCCGGCCACCCGTAAAGGTGCCCGCCCCGCGCCCCGGTCACGCGTACCGCGTCGGGTAAGGACCCGTGAGGGTCACTTGCCGTCGGCCGGCGGGGTCTTCCTGGCCGCGGGCTTGCGCGGCGCGGGCGTCTTCTTGGCCGGCGCGGCCTTGGCCTCGGCGGGCTTCACCGGGGCGGCGGGCTTCACCGGGGCGGCGGGCTTGGCCTCGGTGGGCGCGGCCTTCGTCGCGGCGGGCTTGCCGGCCGGCTTGGCCGGGGCGGCGGGCTTGGCGGCGGGCGCGGCCTTGGGCTTGGGCTCGGCCTCGACGACGGCGGCGATCTCGACGATCTCCTCGGCCGTCTCGCCGCGCCAGGTCCGCACGGTCTGCTCGCCGCGCTCGGCGACCTTCTCGTACGTCTCCCGGGCCTTGATCGCGTACTCGGCGGCCACACCCACACTGCGGAGCGCCAGGTCCTGGGCGTTCTCGCCCAGCTTCTTCAGGTCGGCGGCGTCGAACGAACCGAACACCTCGGTGACCTTCGCCTGGACGGTGGCCTGGGCCTCCTTGGCCTGCGTGGTCACCTTCTCCTGCACGGCCTTGGGGTCGGTGTTGCGCACGGCGTCGATCCGCTCGGGCGCCTCGGCCCGCAGCTGCTCGATCAGCGCCGGGACCTTGCGCGCCTGCTCGACGGCCAGGTCGGCCGTACCGGCGGCGAAGTAGAGGGGGGTGGGGTCGGTGAGGGTCTTGCGCAGGTCATCGGTGATGGCCATGACTGTGGTCCTCCCGGATCATCAGAACCAGCTGTTCAGCTGCTGTGAGGGTCTTGGTCTTCGGTGTCGGTGACGTCCGTACCGGCGTCGTCGCCGTTACGGGGCCCGGCATCGCGGCCCGCGTCGGCGCCGGCGTCGGCGTCGGCGTCCGCTTTCACGTCCGCACCCGCGTCCGCGTCCGCGTCGGGACCGGGGACGAATCCGTTCTCGCGGCGGAAGGAGTCGTAGATCTGCAGCAGCACGTTCTTCTGCCGCTCGTTGATCGACGGATCGGCCAGAATGACCGCCCGCGTCTCCAACTCCTCCCGCTCCCGCTCGTCGAGGATCCCCGCACGCACGTACAGGGTCTCGGCCGAGATCCGCAGCGCCTTGGCGACCTGCTGGAGCACGTCCGCGCTGGGCTTGCGCAGACCGCGCTCGATCTGGCTGAGATACGGGTTCGACACCCCGGTGGCATCGGCGAGCTGCCGCAGCGAGAGCTGCGCTGCACGGCGCTGCTCCCGCAGGTACTCACCGAGATTGCCGACGTTGAGTGATGCCATGACTCGATAGTGCAACACCCTTGCTAACTTTTGCAAGCACATGCTTGCAAAAGTGTCGCGCGCCACGCGAACGGCTTTGCGCGCGAGGCGTGACGCTCACCATTGGTCCCGCCGAAGGCTCCTCGCATCGCCGCATCGCTTCACAACATCTCTTTCAAAACAACTGTTGCAGGTCTATCCTCTGCGCCCATGACCTCTTCTTCCTCGGCCTCTTCTTCTTCTGCGCCGCCCGACGAACCCGCCGTGGAACGGGACGTCCAGCTCGACACCGCCAGGCTGCGCGTGCTCGCCCACCCGTTGCGCGTGAACGTGCTGACCCTGCTGCGCCAGCGCGGCCCGTCGACGGCGACCCGGATCGCCGACGAGCTCGGCATCAACCCCGGTTCGGCGAGCTACCACCTGCGTCGCCTCGCGGCGGGCGGGCTCATCGTGGAGGTGCCGGAACGCGGTACGGGACGCGAACGGTGGTGGGAATCCGCGCACCGCCAGTCGATCCACGACCCGGCCACCGGACCCGTGGAGCAGCGCGAAGCCGGTCGCGCCTACACGCAAGCCGTCGCTCTGGCGTGCGTCGATCGCCTGCAGAGGGCCGCCCAGGAAGTGCCGCTGCTTCCGGCCGAGTGGTACGAGGCCAGTGTGTACAGCGACTTCGCCCTGTGGCTGACCCCGCAGGACGTCGACCGGATGCGGGCCGAGATCTTCGAGGTGATCGCCCGCTATCGGCACAGCGAGGCCGAAGCGCCGCAGGGGGCCTCCCGGGTCTCGCTGCAGGTGCAGGCGTTCCCCGTGCCCGGCACCGTGGATCTCGACGCGGGCGGCAGCGGCATATGACCTCGTACGGCACAGCGACGGCCGGACCGCCCGCGTACCGGGACAGGAACGTCCTGCGCTGGCTCGCCGCCTACACCGCCTCCGTCACCGGCGACGTGGTCTACTTCCTCGCCCTCTCCTGGACCGCCACGCGTGCCGCCGGGCCGTCGCAGGTCGGTCTGGTGATCGCCGCCGGGGCGTTACCCCGGGCCGTGCTCATGCTCGGCGGAGGCGTCGTGGCAGACCGGTTCGGGCCGCGCCGGGTCGCGGTCGCCAGTGACGCGACCCGCTGCGTCGTGATCCTCGCCGCCGCGGCGGCTCTGCTGCTGATCTCGCCGAACCTCTGGCTGCTCATCCCGGTGGCCCTGGTGTTCGGCGTGGTCGACGCGGTGTTCATGCCGGCCGTGGGCGCGCTTCCGCCACGCATCACCGCCCCGGAACAACTCGCCCGCGTCCAGGGGATGCGCGGCCTCTCGATCCGGCTGAGCAATGCCGTGGGCCCTCTCCTGGCGGGCGTGGTGCTCGCGGTGGGCGGCGCGGCGGGCGCGCTCGCGGCCGCCGGTGCGCTGTTCGCCGTCTCGCTGGCCCTCCTGCTCACCGTGCGCGTCTCGCCCCTGCCGTCGCTGCCACAACGAACCACTGCCCGGCGTGAGTTGACCGACGGGCTGCGCTACATCCGCCGGCACCGGATGCTCGCACCACTGGTCACGGTGATCGGGCTGAGCGAGATGTGCTTCAGCGGCCCGGTCGCCGCCGGTCTGGTGCTCCTGGCGGACGAACGCGGCTGGGGCGCGGCGGGCATGGGGTGGATCGCGAGCGCGTTCAGTGTCGGAGCAGTGGCCGCGGCCCTGCTGCTCACGGTGCGGGCCCGCATCCCCCGCGCCGGGCCGGCGATGTCCGGCGCGTTGTTCATCACGGCCGTGGGGGCGGTCGCCCTGGGGCACACGCGGTCTCTGCCGTACGCCGTCGCGTTCGGCGTATTGATCGGGCTGACCAACGGAATCACCACGACGGTGACCGGCGCACTGGTCCAGACGGAGACCGAACCGCGCTATCTGGGCCGGGTCACCTCGGTCACGACCCTGTGCGCACTGGGCCTGGCCCCGATTCTCTTCCCCGTCGTCGGCGTCGTCGTGGCCGTATGGGGCGCCGCCATGTTCTTCACCCTGTGCGGTGGCATCTGCTTGCTCGCCGCGGCGCTCGGTGTCGCTGTTCCCGTGTTGCGTCGCGCCGAACTCCACGGACGTCCGCCTGGCCCTGCCCCATCCCCTGACCCTGGCCCTGGCCCCGGCCCCGGCCTCCGCGATAAATCGGTCGACAGGTAGAGCCGCTGAACACTGTGATGACCCCTACCGTCCGCCTCACGGAGTGGACCGACCGCAGGAGCTGTCTTGGCAACCGCGAGAACCGCGGACATCCGGCCCGAGATCGGCGCCTCACTCGTCAGGCGCCTGGTCGACACCCAGTTCCCGCAGTGGGCGGGACTCCCCTGAAGCTGCTCGACCCGGCCGGCTCCGACCATGTGATCTACCGGCTGGGCGAGGAGCTGGCCGTCCGGCTGCCCCGCCATGCCGGAGCCATCGGTCAGGCCAGGAAGGAGTTCCAGTGGCTCCCGCGACTCGCCCCGCACCTCCCCTTGGCCATTCCGGTGCCGGCCGGAGTAGGGGAGCCCTCCTTCGGCTATCCGTGGCCGTGGGCGGTGTCCCGCTGGCTCGAAGGCGAAGTGGCGACCGTCGACGCGCTGGCCGGCTCCCCTGCGACCGCCGTCGAACTGGCGCGCTTCCTGGCCGCTCTGCAGCGGTTCACGCCCGAGGACCTCCCCGTAACCGCCCTCGAACTTCTCACCAGTTGGTCGTTGTCCGACCGGGACCGCGCGACGCGGGCCGCCATCGCAGAGGCCGACGACGTCTTCGACGCCACGGCGATGACCGAGCTGTGGGACGCGGCCATGAGCGCCCCCGCATGGGACGGCCCTCCGGTGTGTTTCCACGGCGACTTCCATACGGGCAACCTGCTGACCGTCCACGGCCGTATCGGCGCCGTCATCGACTTCGGCGGGCTCGGCATCGGTGACCCTGCCTGCGATCTGATGATCGCCTTCACCCTGATGACGGCCGGCAGCCGAGCCGCGTTCCGGCACACGCTCGGCGTGGACGACGCCACCTGGCTGCGAGGCCGCGGCTGGGCCATGGCCACCGGCCTGAACGCCTACCTCTCCTACGCCGCCGTCGACCCCCGGGTCGCCGCGCAGACCACCCGGCAGATCACCGAGGCGCTCATCGGCTGACCGGGGCCGGACCCGAAACGTCGCGTCCCGGCCCTTGCCTTCGAAGATCGTTCCGTTGGAGCCTTTGGGCATGTCGACTCTTCCGACCTTCATCCTTGTCCACGGAGCCTTCGCCAACTCGTTCTCCTTCGCGCCGCTCCAAGCCGAACTCGGCCTGCTCGGGCACCGCTCGGTCGCGGTCGACCTTCCGGGGCACGGGTTCGAGGCGACCTACCCCGCCGCCTACCAAGCCCCCCAGGATCTCGGCGCCCTCGCCTCGGAGCCGGGGAGCATCAAGGGAGTCACGCTCGCGGACAACGCCGCCCGCGTGATCGAAGCCCTCGAACGGGCCAAGCGGAACGGGCCCACCGTCCTCGTCGGACACAGCCGGGGCGGGGCCACGATCACCGCGGTCGGCAACCAGCGGCCCGACCTGGTCGACCGCATCGTGTACGTCTCCGCCTGGTGCCCGGTCGACCTGACCGTCGGCGACTACTACGCCGAGCCGGAGATGGCGGACGTCGACCCGGCCGCCTTCGCTCCGGCCGCCGCCGGGAACCCGGCCGAACTCGGCCTGATCCGCACCAACTTCCGGACCTCCGACCCGGGCGTACTCGCCGCGTTCCGGCACGCCTTCGCCGCCGATCTCACCGACGACGAGTTCCGGACCTTCCTGAACACCTTCCAGCCCGACGAGAGCCTCGACGCCGGTACGACCGCCGACCGGGCGCAGGCCGCGACCTGGGGGCGGATCCCCAGGACCTACGTGCGCCTGGCCGCCGACACCAGCCTTCCGCCCGCCGTGCAGGACCGCATGATCCGCGAAGCCGACGCCCTCACCCCGGACAACCCCTTCGACGTCCGGACGCTCGACGGAAGTCATCTGCGCTGGCTCGTCCACCCGAAGCCCGCCGCCGAGCTGCTCGCCGACCTCGCGGCGGGCTGACGCCCACGGTCACCTGACCTCCCTGTCCCCCGGTCAGAGGTGGAGGCCCGCCGCCTCCGCCGGCGACAGCGTGAGCCCGGCCGCCGCGGCCGAGTCGCGGGCGGAGACCGGCCGGCGGGCGCCCGGGATCGGGATCAGGACCGGCGACTGGGCCAACTGCCAGGCGAGGCAGATCTGCTGCGGGCTGACGCCGCGCGTACGGGCCAGGGTGTGGAACGGCGTGTCCGGTGCGGGATCGGCGGTGCCCGGGTCGTCGACCGCACTGCGCGAGATTCCGCCGAGCGGGCTCCACGGCAGGAAGGCCAGGCCCAGTTCGGTGCACAGGTCGAGGGTGTCCCGGGTGGCCAGGTGCGCCGGGGAGAAGCGGTTCTGCACCGAGACCAGGCGGGGGCCGAGGATCTCGTACGCCGTACGGATCTGCTCCCCGTCCACGTTGGAGAGGCCGGCCGCCCGGATCGTGCCGGCATCGGCCAGGTCCCGCAGTGCGCCGACCGACTCGGCGAAGGGGACGGCCGGGTCCGGCTTGTGCAGCTGGTAGAGGCCGATGGCCTCCACGCCGAGCCGGACCGCCGAGGCCTCGGCCGCGCGACGCAGGTGGCGCGGGTCGCCGTCCACCGTCCAGGAACCGTCTCCCGGACGGCCGCGACCGCCCTTGGTCGCCACCAGCACCTCCGCCGAACCGCTGCCGTAGGCGGCGAGCGCCCGGGCGATCAGCCGTTCGTTGTGGCCGAGTTCGCCGGCGTGCCACTGATAGCAGTCGGCGGTGTCGATCAGCCGTACGCCGGCGTCGAGTGCGGCATGGATCGTGGCGACCGCCTGCTCCTCGCGCGGGCGCCCCTCGACGGAGAGCGGCATCGCGCCGAGGCCGATGGGTCCCACGGCGATGCCGCCGATGGTGCGGGCGACGGCGGACGTCGTCGGATTCGGTGGGGTCTTCATCGTTCTCGGGCCTCCTTGATCACGCGCGGCAGCCAGTCGGCGACCGCCGAGAAGCCGAAGCCGAGCCGCGATGCCCGGTCGGTGTCCATGGCGTAGCAGCGGTCGAAGGAGAACGGCGAGAGGAGCTCGTCCGGCCCGTTGGCGAGCCGCGGCTCCGCACCGGGCGGCCCGCCGACCACCTCGTCGATCACCTCGCCGATCGCCGCGCACAACTCCCGTGCGTCCAGGGCCCCGTGGGACGCCGCATTGACGGGTCCGGTGAAGTCAGCCGCCGCGGCCCATGCCAGGAAGCGGGCGATCTCCGGCTCATGGACGAAGGACGCGGGCTGCGGCGCGGGGTGAACCACCACCGGCAGGCCCTGCTCGATCCGCTCGACGTAGTGCGCGAGCCGCCCGGTGAAGTCGGCGCCGCCGAGGACATGCGCCGTACGGACCACGGCGACGTCGAACGGCGCCTCCCGCGTGAGCAGCGCCTCCGCCTGGCGCTTGCCCTCGCCGTAGTGGTCCTCCAGGAACCGCTGCTCCGTCCATGGGAGTTGGAGGTCGAACGACCCGACCGACGGGTCGACCGCCTCCTCCGGTAGCGCCGGTCCGCCCGGCCGGCCGAGCTCGGCGTAGACCTCGACCGTGGAGGTCAGCACATAGCGCCGGGTGCGGCCGGCGAAGACCCGGGCGGCGACAGCCGCCTGGAGCGGCGAATAGCAGACCTGGTCGACCACGGCGTCGAAGCGCCGGCCGCCGAGCGCCGCCCGCAGTGCGGCCTCGTCGTCGCGGTCGGCGAGCAGGTGGGTCACGCCGCGCGGCGCGGGCGTCGACCCCCGGTTCACGACGGTCACCGCCGCCCCCGAGTCCCGGAGTTCCCCGATCAGCCGGCGCCCGAAGTGGCGGCTTCCTCCGATCACGCACACGTCCATGCCGCGGCCCCTTTCCCGTACGTCGTCCCGCGAGTTCTGCGTCGTCACTGCTTCGCACTGCGTCGTACTGCTTCGCACCGCGTCGCCTTCGGCCTTCAGTCTGCTCAGCCCCGATCAACGGCGGTAGTGTCGATCGAGGCACCACGTCATTAGGAGAACTGTTGATCGACGTTCAGCGGCTGGCCGTCCTGCGCGAGGTCGCCCGGCACGGCAGCTTCAATCGGGCGGCCCTCGCACTGCACTGCACGCCCTCCGCGGTCTCGCAGCAGATCGCCGCCCTGGAGCGCGGCCTCGGCGCGCCCGCGGTGGAACGCTCCACCCGGGGCGTCACGTTGACGGACGCGGGCCGACTGCTGGTGGAGGCGGCGGACTCGATCGCCGCCGAACTGTCCGACACCCAGCGGCGCATCGACCGGCTGGCCGCCGAGCGGATCGCCCTCACCGTCGCCACGTTCGCCAGCGGCGGCCGTCGACTGCTGCCCGCCGCACTCTCCGGCTTCGTCGCCGACCACCCGGAGGTGGAGCTGACGATCCTGGAGGCGGAGCCGGAGGAGAGCCTGCCCGGCGTCCGGGAGGGGCGGGCCGATCTCGCCCTCGCCTACCACTTCGACGGGCCACCGCCCGCCCGGCCCGGCGACCGCTCCGGCCTGGACTGGACGCCCCTCGGTGTCGACCCGCTGCGGGTCGTCCTGCCCCGGGTCCACCCCGCGGCGGCACGCTACCTGGACCGGCCGGAGCCGCCACATCTGGCCGAACTCGCCGACCAGCGCTGGATCCTGGGCTGCCGCAAGTCGGCCGCCCAGCTCGCCGGCCACGCCGAACTGGCCGGCGTCGAGCTGCGGATCTCGTGCACGGCGACGGATTACGACTTCGCCCAGTCGCTCGTCCGCGCCGGCGTCGGTATCGCGCTGATCCCCGAGATCGGCCTGACCCGGGACCCGGAGCTGATCGACTTCCCGCTGGCCGAACCGAGCCCGCGCCGCCACCTGGGCCTGGCCCTCTCCCGCCGCCGGCGCGGCCCCGCCGCCCGCCTGGCCGAGGAGCTGGCATCCCGGATCCTGGCCCAGGCCCAGTCCCAGGCCCAAGCTCAGCCCCAGACCCAGACCTGGGCCCAGGTCCTCGACGGGGAGCGCGCCCTCGGCGGCACACAGGAGCCGGCCGGACCCGCGCGGTAGCCCGAGCCACGCCCGTACCGACGGAGCCACACCGTGCCTCGTCCGCACCGCATCGCACCGCATCGCACGGAGCTGCGCCGGGCCGCTCCACCGCCGGAAGCCACCGGAAGCCGCCGGTAGCCGCCGGTAGCCGCCGAACATCCCTTTCCGGATGATCCATCACGGATCGAATGGTTACGCTGGATGCCATGACCGCCATGACACCCACCCGCACCGCCCCCGACCTCTCCTTCCTCCTCGACCACACCAGCCACGTCCTGCGGACCCGGATGTCGGCGGCGCTCGGCGAGATCGGGCTCACCGCCCGGATGCACTGCGTCCTGGTCCACGCCCTGGAGGAAGAGCGCACCCAGATCCAGCTCGCCGAGATCGGCGACATGGACAAGACCACGATGGTCGTGACGGTCGACGCGCTGGAGAGCGCCGGGCTCGCCGAGCGCCGACCCTCCAGCCGGGACCGGCGCGCCCGGATCATCGCGGTCACCGAGAAGGGCGCCACCCTCGCGCAGCAGAGCCAGACCATCGTCGACCAGGTCCACGACGAGGCCCTGGGGGCCCTGGGCGCGGACGACCGCGCCGCCCTGCTCAAGGCGCTGAACGCGCTGGCCGCCGGACATCTGGCCACGCCCGTGGAGAGCCCCCGCACGGTGCGCCGGGCGCGCCAGACAGCGAAGTAGGAAGCCGGGCGGACCGTAAGAGATAGTCCGCAACAAAACCATCTGCTACGGTCACACCTGTCGTCGCCTCCATCGACAGGAGTGGACCCATGTCTGCCGACGCCCTGCCCACCTCCGCGCACCGCCCGCCGCAGCCGCCGCCACCGCCACCCACAGCCCGGACCCGGGCGCTCGCCCTCGGCGTGATCGCCACGGGGATGCTGATGATCGTGCTCGACGGTTCGATCGTGACCGTCGCGATGCCGGCCATCCAGGACGACCTCGGGTTCACGCCCGCCGGGCTCAGCTGGGTGGTGAACGCCTACCTGATCGCCTTCGGCAGCCTGCTCCTGCTGGCCGGCCGGCTCGGCGACCTGATCGGCCGCCGGCCGATGTTCCTGGCCGGGACCGTGCTGTTCACCGCCGCCTCGCTGGTCGCGGGGGCCGCCTCCTCGCCCGCCGTACTGATCGCCGCCCGATTCGCGCAGGGCCTCGGGAGCGCGATGAGCGCCGCGGTGGCCCTCGGCATCCTGGTCACCCTGTTCACCGAACCCGCCGAACGCGCCCGCGCCATCGCCGTGTTCTCCTTCACCGGCGCGGCCGGGGCCTCCATCGGCCAGGTGCTCGGCGGTGTCCTCACGGACGCCCTGAACTGGCACTGGATCTTCTTCATCAACCTGCCGATCGGCCTCGCCGTCCTCCTCGTCGCCCGGCGCGTCCTGCCCGCCGACCGGGGCCCCGGTCTCGCCGCCGGGGCCGACGTGCTCGGGGCCCTGCTCGTCACCAGCGGTCTGATGCTCGGCATCTACACCGTGGTCGAGGTGGAGTCGTACGGGTGGCTCTCGGCGCACACCCTGGGCCTCGGCGGCCTCGCACTCGCGCTGCTCGCCGCCTTCGTCGTACGGCAGGCCACCGCGCACACCCCCCTCATGCCCCTGCGGATCCTGCGCTCGCGGAACGTGTCCGGCGCCAACCTCGTCCAGATGCTGATGGTGGCCGCGCTCTTCGCGTTCCAGGTCGTCATGGCGCTCTACCTGCAGAAGGTCCTCGGTTACGGGGCCGCCGCCACCGGGCTCGCCATGCTGCCGGCCGCCGTGGTCATCGGAGTCGTCTCGCTGGGGTTCTCGGCGCGGCTCGCCACCCGGTTCGGCGAGCGGGCCGTCCTGCTGACCGGGATCGGGCTGCTGGTCGCCGCCCTCGGGCTGCTCGCCAGGCTGCCGGTGCGGGCGGACTACGTGAGCGATCTGCTGCCCGTGATGCTGCTCGCGGCCGGGTTCGGGCTCGCGCTCCCGGCGCTCACCTCGCTCGGCATGTCGGGCGCGGGCGACGACGACGCCGGGCTCGCCTCGGGCCTCTTCAACACGACCCAGCAGATCGGCATGGCGCTCGGCGTGGCCGTCCTGTCCACCCTGGCCGCCGGCCGGACCGAGGCGCTCGGCGCCGCCGGACTCCCCTCGGACGAGGCGCTGACCGGGGGCTACCGGCTGGCGTTCACCGTCGGCGCGGGGCTTCTCGTCGCGGCCTTCGTCGTCGCGGCCCTGATGCTCCGGCCGGGGCGCACCGGAGGGGCATCCGCACGCTCAACTCGGCGAAACGATCCGCGCGTTGGGCCCAGCGGTGGGCCCGTGGGCCCCTGACAGGACCGCCGGCCGGGCCTACCGTCTATGCGGGTAGATCCTCGTATCCCGCTCGCCCCACGCCACGCGCCGACCCGCTTCGAGGGAGACCTGATGTGCCGATCCTGTGCAACCACCGCCACGCCGGCCGGACTGCCGGTGGACGCGGAGGGCCCGGTCCACGGACTGTCCCGTCGGGGGCTGCTGGCCGGGCTGGGCCTGGGCGTGCTCGCCGTGAATCTGTCGGCGGGGGCCTCCACGGCGACAGCGACGGCGACAGCGTCGGCAACGGCGTCCGCGAAGAACGGGGCATGGGCCAATCCCGCCCTGGGGCGGTTCCCGGCCGGCGGCCACTACGGCGCGCCCCGAGGCGGCGCGTCCCACGCCGGCCAGGACGTCAGCAACTCCACGGGGACCGCCGTCCACGCGGCGGCGGCGGGCACGGTCGTCCGCCGGTCGTGGGGCGGGGGCCTGCCCGGCCGGACCGGTAACGCCCTGGTGATCGCGCACGGCAGCAACCAGTACACGTACTACGGGCACCTCAGCGCCTACCGGGTCGCCCTCAACGCCAAGGTCACGGCCGGACAGCGGATCGCCGACATGGGCGCCACCGGCAATGTGACCGGACCCCACCTGCACTTCGAGACGCACACGGGAAGCCTCGGCACCACGGTGAACCCGGTCGGCTTCCTGGCCGCCCGGGGTGTGGACCTGGCCGGCGGCTGGTCGAGGATCGACCCGGGTGCGAGCGGTGCCACCGTCGTCGTGATGCAGCACCTGATGACCCAACGCGGCCACGCGCTCGTCGCCGACGGGCAGTACGGGTCCGTGTCGGCCGAGGCGGTCAAGCGGTTCCAGCGCTCCAAGGGGCTGGCGGCCGACGGCCAGGTCGGCCCGGCCACCTGGCCGGTGCTCGTGTACACCCTGCGGCAGGGCGGCGGCGGGTCCCACGTCCGGGCCCTGCAGACCGCGCTCAACAAGCGCGGCGCACGGCTGGCGGTCGACGGCGGGTTCGGTTCCGTCACCACGAGCGCCGTACGCGCCTACCAGAGCGCCAACCGCCTGGTGGCCGACGGCGAGGCCGGCCCGGTGACCTGGCGGGCGCTGACCGGCTGACCGGCCGGCCCGCCTCCAAGTGTGGGGCGCGCGGTGACGCGTGCCGCCCCGCAGGCCGCCCGAAGGGGCGGTTGTGGTCGGCCATGAACGGTCCGGCGGCCGTTTATGGTCGACCACGCAGCACCGCACCACCACAGCGCCTCACCACCGCATCGAAAGCCGCCGTAGGAGGCCAGCCATCAGCACGCGTCACGCCCCGGGCAGCAACGACCGCACCCCGACCGGAGCCGCCCCCTCCCCCGCTCTCTCCCCCGCTCTCGCGCCTGCCCCCGCCGGGCGCGCCTTCGACGCCGTGCTCTGCGATCTCGACAACGTCGTCCGCTTCTACGACACCGCCCCGCTCGCCGCCCTGGAACGGGCCGCCGGACTGCCGGAAGGCACCACGACGGACGTCGCCTACGCGCCGGAGGTCGATCTCCCGCTGCTCCTGGGCCGGATCACCCCGGACGCCTGGGTGGAGTCCATCGCCGCGGGGCTCACGGAGCGGGTGGGCGCGGACCGGGCCCGCGAACTGGGCCGGGCCCTCGCGGACGCGCCGTTCCGGGCCGACGGGGAGGTGGTGTCCCTGCTGCGCCGGGCCAGGACCCATGTCCCCCTGGTCATCGTCACCAACGCCACCCTCCAACTGGACGCCGATCTGGCCCTGTTGGGCCTGACCGACCTGGCCGACGCGGTCGTGAGCAGCGCGCTGGAGCAGGTGGCCAAGCCCGACCCGGCCATCTACCGCATCGCTGCCGAGCGGGCGGGCGTACCGCCGGCACGGTGCCTGTTCGTCGACGACCGCCAGGAGAACGTCGACGCGGCCGCCGCCCTCGGCATGACCGGCGTCCTCTACCACGAACCGGCCGACCTTCGGCGGGCGTTGGGGCCGTGCGCGGAGTATGCGTACGCGCAGGACACCGGGGCGCGGCGGTGACGGACGCCGTGGGCCGGGAACCGGAGGTGCTGCCCGGCGGGCTGGCCAACGCCGGAGCCGTCCTCCGCCACGGCGACGCCGTCGAACGCCCTGCCCCACCGCACGTCGCCGTCCTGCACGCCCACCTCCGGGCCCTCCGGGAGCAGGGATTCGACAGCGTGCCGGTACCCCTGGGCGTCTCCGCCTCGGGGCACCGCGAGCGGCTCTCGTACGTCCCCGGCGAGGTCGCCATCGCCCCGCATCCGCCCTGGGCCTGGACGGATGAGGCCCTGCACTCCGTGGGGGCGCTGCTCCGGCGGATGCACGACGCGACGGCGGCCGTTCCGTTCGACCGTGGGGTGGGCTGGCCCTGCGACCTGGCCGATCCGGAGGGGGCGACGGCTCCCGGCGCGGTGGTCTGCCACAACGACGTGTGCCTGGAGAACGTGGTGTTCCGGGGCGGTCGGGCCGCCGCCCTCATCGACTTCGATCTGGCCGCGCCCGGCCGGCCGGTGTGGGACGTGGCCATGGCGGCGCGCTATTGGGTGCCGATGCGGGGACGTGCCGGTCTCGACCCGCCGCACCGCCTGCGCGTCCTGGCCGACGGTTACGGACTGGGGCGCGCGGACCGTGCCGCCCTGCCTCGGGTCATCGAGCGGGCCACCGCGGTGTGCCGGGCGTTCGTCGAACGGCGGGTGGAGCGGGGCGACCCGGCGTACACAGCGGTGTACGACGTAAGCGGGCGTGCGGTGTGGGACCGGCACCAGTCCTGGCTGGTGGACCACCGCCGCGCGCTGACCGCTGCCCTGCTCGCCGACTGACCGCCACCGCGAAGCGGCCGAAGCCTCACTGCCGAACCGGCGGCCCCCATCGCCCCCCTCAGCCGCGCGGCCGGGGCTCCAGCCCTGTCCGCAGCTGGACGAACGCCTGCTCGGCCGCCTGCACCGCGCCCGCGTAGACCCGGTCCGCGCTCTCCCCCGCGTCGATCCGCCGCCAGTTGTCCAGGGCCAGGATGCGCAGGACGGCGATGATCTGCCCGGCCGCGAGCCGTTCGGGCGCGCCGCCGCCGAGGGCGCGGGCGAGGGCCGCCTCGGAGCGGCCCTGGTAGGCGTACATGCGGGCCACCAGCGACGGCGTTCCGTACAGCAGGCGGAGGAACGCCAGCACTTCGGGCACGTCGCACAGGCCGGTCACCGGGTCGCGGCGGTCGAGGCCGTCGAGGAAGTGGCGGCGCAGGGCGTCCAGCGGGCTGTCGCCGGAGGGGCGTCCGGCGACCACCCGGGCGGGCTCGTCCTCGTGGTCGGCGAACCGGTGCAGCACCAGGTCCTCCTTGGCGGGGAAGTACCGGAACAGTGTCGGCTTGGAGATGTCCGCCGCGGCCGCCACCTCCGCCACGGACACCTTGTCGAAGCCGCGCTCCAGGAACATCGCGATGGCCGCCTCGGAGACCGCCTGGTAGGTCAGCTGCTTCTTGCGCTCCCGCAGACCGACCGGCGCCGCGGCCGGGGCCCGGGGCGAGGCCGGAGCCTGGGCCGGGGCCGCGGCCGGGGCCGGGGCCTGGGCCTGGGCCCGGCGACGCTGCCGCGCGTGGCCGGCGGTCTGCCCGTCGACGCCGCCCTCGGGATCGCTCCCGGGATCGTTGCCGACTCCGCTCCCGACTCCGTTCCCGGGGTCGTTCTCGGACGCGCTCCCGGCCTTCTCTCCGCTCATGACCATGAAGCGTACGCCCTTGACCTCAAGCGGACTTGACCTCGCCGCCCGGGGCGTGGGTGCCCTCGGCGTCTTCCGGATCAGCGCCGCCCGTCACCTCAGAACACGTCCGGGCACCACGGCCGCCGGCCCGTACGGAACGCCGCGTCCGCCGTTGTCGCCGCACCCGCCCGCAGCTCCTCGGCCCGGCCCAGGTCCACCAGCCGCCGCACGGACTCATCGCCCAGATACAGCGTGGACAACTCCCCCACCCCCAGGGCCAGATCGGCGCTCCGGGTGGTCGGGACGCAGCGCGCGCCGGAGGGTGAGGCGTCCAGCAGGAAGCGGCCGCCGGCCAGGCCCGCGTCGTCCCGGACCTCCAGGACCAGCGACGCCTCGGTGCCGTAGGTCCGGGCCTCCAGGGCGCGCGGCACGTCCAGCATCCGCAGCCACAGCCAGTCCGTGTCGGTGATGATCCGCGCCGCGCGCGGGTCGGGGAGCAGCAGCGGGAGCAGGTCGTCGGGGGCGCGGTAGCCCGAGCGGACCGTGGTGATCCAGTCGATCGAGCAGACGTAGTGCCACAGGGCCCGCTCAGCCGCCGGGTTCAGCGCGATCAGGTCCCGTACGGAAGCGGTGTTCAGCGGCTGCTTGGCGTCGCTCCACTTGTCGTCCGCGCCGTACACCAGCAGGCCGTCGACCGTGCCGTCGGCGGCGCGGTGCACCACGTAGAAGGGCTCGACCCACGTGTCGTGGTCCGCGCGGGGCGCGACCCCCGTGCGCTGCCGCCACCAGCGCTCGCCCCGGCTGACCACGCCCGGCTGCCGGGCCGCCAGCGCCGCATGCACCTCGGGGCCGATCTTGCGGACGTCCGCGCCGTCCACCATCTCGATCCGGCCGCCGCCCGCCGGCTGCCCGGAACGGCGCGGGTCGAGGCCGGCGCGGTGTACGGAGACCTCCCACACGGTGTTCCAGGTGGCGGGGCCGAAGCCGAACCGCCCGTAGATCGGGTACTCCGCGGCGATCAGCGAGGCGAGGGGCTCGCCGCGCTCCTTGGCCGCCGCCAGGTCCGTCGCCATCATCCGGCTGAGCAGTCCGCGCCGGCGGTGCGTGGGCGTCACCGTCACCCCGGTGATCGCGTCGGCCCGCACGGTGGCCCCGCCCACCACGGTCAGCTCCTGGGCGAACGAGCGGAACGTCGCCACGCAGCGCCCCGCCTCGAACGCGCCCTGCGTACGGGAGAGATCGGCGTCGGCGAACTTGTCCGCGACGACCTCCTCGCCCGGTGTGCCCGGTGTCAGGAATCCGTTCCCCACCGCCCCCATCCAGTCGGCGGTCTCGGACGCGGTGACGGTACGGACTTCAAGGCTCATTCCCCCACGCTAGGCACGCGCGCCTCAGAATGTCGCCCGAATTTCCCCGACCTCCGCCGCCCCGCCGAGCAGCGGCGAACGCCCGATCCGGGCGACCACCGGGGCGTCCACGTCCAGCAGTTCCAGGGCCCGGGCCAGCACCGGGCCGAGCGCCCGGACGGACCCGTCGTCGATCTTGAAGGCGAGGGCCCGGCCGTCGGCCAGGGCCACCGCCTGGACCGCCTCGGCGCCCATCTTGGAGAGCGTCCCCGGCACCGCGCGCATCAGCCAGGTGTCCGGCCGCCGGGTGCCCGCGACGTACTCCGGGTGGGCGCGCATCGCGTCCGCGACCCGGCGCTCCGCGCTGCCGGGCTCGGCCAGCACGAAGGACCGGAAGGCGCGGGCCAGCCCGGTCAGCCCGATCGCCATCAGTGGGGCCCCGCAGCCGTCCGTGCCGAGCGCCGCGACGGGCTCGCCGGCCGCCTCGGCGACGACCTGGCCCACGAGCTGCTGGAGCGGGTGGGCGGGGTCGAGGTAGGTCGCGGTGTCCCAGCCGTTGCGGACGCAGACGGCGAGCATGGCCGCGTGCTTGCCGGAGCAGTTCATCGTGATCCGCTCGCGTACGTTCCCGCTCGCGAGGTAGGCCTCCGCCTCCACCGGGTCCAGCGGCAGGTCCGGCGGGGTCTGCAGGTCGGCGGTGCTCAGTCCGTGCTCGGCGAGCATCTTCCGCGCGAGGTCGAGGTGGAAGGGCTCCCCGGAGTGGCTCGCGGCGGCCAGCGCCAGCCGCTCGCCCGACAGGTCGAGGCCGGCCCGCAGGATCGCGGCCGCCTGCATCGGCTTGTTGGAGGACCGGGGGAAGACCGGCGCCGCCGGATCGCCGATCGCCCGCTCCACGCTGCCGTCGGCGGCCAGCAGCACCAGCGACCCCCGGTGGTGCCCCTCCGTGAACCCGGAGCGCACGACCTCGGCGAGGACGGGCGGAGCGGGGACCGGGGCGGAGGATATGGCGGACGGGGCGTCGGTCGACGTCATGGTGGCCTTCCGGGGACGGGGGTGCGGGACCCGCGCCCGGAAGGATCGCTTCAGGCGAGCAGGTCGTCTACTTGTGCTTCACCGTCACGGTACCTGCGGGCGATCTCCGCGCTGCAATCGTCGGCGGTGCGCTGGAGCTCGTGACGGCGCCGGGAGACCTGCTGTTCGTAGCGGACGAGCCGCCCCATCGCCGTGTGCAGTTCCTCGTCCGTCCGGGCGTCCAGATCGGACAGCTCGACCTCGGCGAGGGTCTCGGCGGCGAGCTGCCGGAACTCGTCGCCGCGCGGCGTCCGCAGCGTGACGTGCCGGGCGGAGGAGCGGTGCCGGGACGGGGTGTCGGCCAGGATCTCCGAGAGCCGGTCGACCACCGCCGCGTCCTCCACGGGCGCCTCCGGGTCACGGCGGCGGGCCAGTTCGGCGCGCAGGATGTCGATCCGCCCCTGCACCAGCCGGCGTACGTAACCGATATCGGCCTCGTCGCGCTGGGCGTCCCGGCGCAGCGTCCGCAGCTCCGGCAGCCGCAGCCCGCCGAAGCCCGCGTCGCCGCCGGCCTGCTCGGGCACAGTGGCGGGCCCGGAGACAGGCCCGGAGACAGGCCCCGTGGCAGGTCCGGAAGCAGGCCCGGTGGCAGGTCCGGAGGCGGGTCCGGAGGCGGGTCCGGACGCGGGGCCCTGGGCGGGCGGCGGCAGGGGTACGGGACCCTGCCCTGGCAGACTGCGCTGTACGGGTGACCGCAGGGTGCTGGTGCGGTGACGTGCGCCCGGTACGGCACCGGGAGATTGTCCGGCTCCATATGTACTCATGCTGTTCCGTCCCCTCGACCGGTGCGTCGGCACACCGACATCGTGCATCGTGCCACTCCGCACCGTGCCGATGCAGGTGCTCTGTACCCGTTCAGCCCAAGATAGGTTGGTCTGTATGCGTGCAGTGGTACAGAGAGTGGACGGCGCGAGCGTCTCCGTCGCCGGTGCGACGGACGACCCCTCGGCCCCCGGAGTCGTCGGGGAGATCGTCGGTGAGGGCCTGTGTGTGCTGGTGGGGGTCACCCATGACGACACCCCGGAGAAGGCGGCGCAGCTGGCCCGCAAGCTCTGGTCGGTGCGCATCCTGGAGGGCGAGAAGTCCTGTTCGGATGTGCATGCGCCCCTCCTGGTGATTTCTCAGTTCACTCTCTACGGGGACGCCCGCAAGGGCCGCCGGCCCACCTGGAACGCCGCCGCGCCGGGCGAGGTCGCCGAGCCGCTGGTGGACGAGGTCGTGGCGCGGCTGCGGGAGCTGGGGGCGCACGTGGAGACGGGCCGGTTCGGAGCGGACATGCGCGTCTCGCTCACGAATCACGGCCCGTTCACGGTGATCATCGAGGTGTAGCCGTACGCCACCGGAAGGGGGCTCCTACGGCTCGACGACCGTCTCCTGGGCCGCCGCCGTGTCCCCGGCGATCAGTTCCGCGTCGACGGCCACATTCCGCTTGACCAGGGCCAGCGCGATCGGGCCCAGCTCGTGGTGGCGGGCCGAGGTGGTGATGAAGCCGAGCTGGCGGCCCTCCTGGCCGTCGGCGGCCAGCCGCACCGGCGTCCCGTGTCCGGGCAGGTGCACCTCGCTGCCGTCCAGGTGCAGGAAGACGAGCCTGCGCGGCGGCTTCCCCAGGTTGTGGACGCGGGCCACGGTCTCCTGACCCCGGTAGCAGCCCTTCTGGAGGTGGACGGCGCTGCCGATCCAGCCCAGCTCGTGCGGGATGGTCCGGTGGTCGGTCTCGAAGCCGACGCGCGGCCGGTGTCCTTCGACGCGCAGCGCCTCGTACGCCAGGATCCCGGCGGCGGGCCCGTGGGCGGCGGCGTACGCCTCCAGCTCCGGGCGCGGCAGGAACAGGTCGCGGCCCTGCGGGGTCTCCCGTACGGCCGCCCCGTCCGGGACCTCCGCGATGGAGCCGGCCGGAAGGTGCACGACCGCGATGTCCTCGGTGCGGTCGGCGACCTCGACCCGGTAGAAGAACTTCATCGACTCCAGGTAGGCGATCAGGTCGTCCTGGGTGTCCGGTTCGACGTGCATCCACACCGTCGTACCGTCGTCCACCAGATACATCGCGTGCTCGATGTGGCCGTTGGCGGTGAGGATGAGCGCCTCGGTGGCCTGGTGCGGGGCGAGGTCGCTGACGTGCTGGGTGAGCAGCAGGTGCAGCCAGGCCAGCCGGTCGCCGCCGGTGACGGTGACGACGCCCCGGTGGGAGAGGTCGACGAAGCCGTTGCCGTCGGCGAGGGCGCGTTGCTCGCGGAACAGGTCGCCGTAATGCGCGGCGACGCCTTCGTCGCGGCCTTCGGCGGGAACGGCACCGGGCAGGGACAGCAGGGGGCTCTTCATGCGCCCAGCCTACGACTTGGCGGAGGCGTCCTCCGCTGCCTTCTTGGCTGCCGTGCACGCGGCACAGCGGCCGAAGATCGCGAAGTGCTTCATATCGGTCTCGAAGCCGAAGTCGGCACGGAGCTTCTCGGTGAACTCGGCGACGACGGAGAGGTCCGCCTCGATGACGTCCTTGCAGTCCCGGCAGACCAGGTGGATGTGGTGGTGGCGGTCGGCCAGGTGGTACGTAGGGGCGCCGTGCCCCAGATGCGCGTGGCTGACCAGACCGAGCTCCTCCAGGAGCTCCAGGGTCCGGTACACCGTGGAGATGTTCACGCCGGACGCGGTCCTGCGCACCTCGCACAGGATGTCGTCCGGCGTCGCGTGCTCCAGGGCGTCGACCGCCTCCAGGACGAGCTGACGCTGGGGCGTCAGCCGATAGCCGCGCTGCCGAAGATCGGTCTTCCAGTCGGTGCTCACCACACGCCCAGTCTAGGCGTGCGGTCAAACACCTGTGGTGCCTCTACTTGCCTCTACTTGAAGAACGCGATGCCGTCGTCCGGCATGTCCTCGAGGTTCCGCGCCATCTCGGCGACCTCCTCGGGGGTGACGACCTTCTTCAGGTGCGCCGACATGTACGGGCGCAGCTCGACCTCGGGGGTGGCCTTCTCGCCGACCCACATGAGGTCGCTCTTGACGTACCCGTAGAGCCGCTTGCCGCCGCTGTACGGGCCGGAGGCCGCCGTACGGGCCACCGCGTCGGTGACCAGGTCGATCTGCGGCTTCTGGTCGGCCAGCTCGCCGTACCAGATCTCGATGACGCCCTGGTCGCGGGCCATGACGACCTCGACCTTGCGGTCCTTGTCGATGCGCCAGTAGCCGGACTCCGTCTCCAGCGGCCGGACCTGCTTGCCCTCGTCGTCCAGGACCCAGGTGTGGGAGACGTACTCGAGGAAGTCACGGCCGTCGTGGCTGAAGGTGACTTCCTGGCCGAAGTTGCACTTCTCGGCGCCGGGGAAGTCGGACACGCCCGCGCCCGCCCAGTTGCCGAGGAGGAAGGCCAGCGGGACGAGGTCCGGGTGGAGGTCGGACGGAATCTCGATCATGAGCGGCTCAGACGATCTGTGAGGGTGCGAGGGGTGGGCGGGAACCGTGGGACGGCGAGGTCAGCGCTGGCCCTGGTACAGCTTCTTCACGGTGATCGCGGCGAAGGCGGTGACGCCGACGCAGACCAGGATCAGCAGGGCGGTGAAGAATGCCTCAAGCACAGGGGGCTCCTCGTGACGAGCGGGTGGCGGCAGTACAGGGCCGGGCCCCCAGCCTAATGGGTGGGGGCCCGGCCTTCTCGTCCAGGTGTCGGCCGGAGGCCGCCGCGGCGGGTCTCAGGCGAGCAGCTGGTTCTGCAGGATCAGCGTCTGCTGGAAGGGGATCCGGCCCGTCTCCCGCTTCCCGGCGCGCTCGTGCACGACGAGGGCGAGCGTGTCCCCCGCCAGGGTGTACGCGAGCCGGACGTGCTCGGCCCCGAAGGGCGCCTGCTCGGCGAAGACGAACGAGGAGAGGTTCTCGATGTCGTTGGCCGAGCTCCAGCTGCTGTCGATCTCCGTGGTGTCCGTGTCCGTACGGTCCAGCGGCGTACCGGCCGAAGAGCCCACGTTCAGGTCGTCGAGCATGCGGCTCGCGAACGCCGTCGAGTTGAACCGCACCAGATAGATCCGGGACGTCGTGCCGTCCGGCATGGTCCAGCCACGGGCCGCGATGTGCCGCGGAGCGGAGTCCTTGAGGAGCTGGGACACCGCCTTCCGGTGCTGCGGCAGGTAGGCGTCGAGATACGTCTCCGTGGAGATCCAGCCGCCGGTCAGCTTCTTGTCCGGCACCGCTCCGGCGGGGGCCGGCAGCAGCAGGTCGCGCAGGTCGGCGTGGTGGGTCTCGGCCGGGTTGGCCCCGAACGGCCGGGGCGAACCGGCCGGGAGCGGGGGCAGCGTCAGCTCCGGGTAGTCCCAGCGGCCGTCGCCCTCGGTGGCGAGCCCGGGGACATCCGTCCGCTCCAGGGAGGCGATCCCGAAGGCCGTACCGGTGCCGAACACCCCGAACGCCAGCGCGGCGGCCGTCCATCGCGCCACGGCGCGCAGGACCCGCCGGGGCGGCTTCGGCGACGCGTCGGCGGGCGTGCCGGTCGCCTCGGGGGCGGCCGTGGGCGGGGCCTCGGGCGGGGCCTCGGACAGGGGAGGCGTGGCCGCCGGCTCGGGTGCCGCTGCCGCCTCCGGCGTCGCCGTCGCCTCGGGGTTCACCGTCTGCTCGCTCATATGTACTCCCCCGGGGACACGATGTGGTCGAGCTGGTCCTTCACCAGGTCCCCGACGTCGGACGGGCTGAACGGCTTGCTGCCGCTCGCGTTCACGGTGACCGAGGTCTCTCCGTCGTACGCGACGCAGATGACGCCGTCGAGGGTGTCCTTGTCGCCCTTGGGCAGCCGGTAGCAGGAAACCTTCTTGTGGCCGTCGACCGACGGCCCCTTGCGGAACGCGTCGATGCCGTCCAGCAGCTTCTTGCGGGTCAGATATGTCTCGCGGACCGCTCGCTTGTCCTGCATCTTCACGATCTGGACGTTCACGACGAGGTCATGGGCGTCCGAGGCGTACGAGCGCTGCGCGATGCCCCGGACCCGGAGCTTCTCGACGGACTTGTTCAGCGCGCGGCGGTCCTTCCCGGCCAGGCCTCGCCCCATCTCCTTCATCGCGGCGGTGGCCTTCGCGCCGCTCGTCTCGCTGTCGTTGCCGAGCCCGCCGATGTCCGGGCCGAGCTGGTAGCCCTTGGGCACCGGGAGCAGGAGTTTGGTCAGCTCGCTGTCGTGGCGGCCCCGGGACGGCTCGCCCGCCGGATCCTTGCCCGCGGGGGCGTGGTCCTCGTCCCAGACGGTCGTCGTGACCGTCCGGTCGGCGGTGTCCACGGTGTTCTTCGTGTAGGCGGCCGCGCCGCCCACCGCCCCGAGCACCAGGACGACGGGCAGCGTGGCCAGCACCACCCGGCGCCCTCGGCCGGATGCGGGCGGGGGTGCGGGCGCGGGCGCGGCGTCGGGCTCGGCCGGACCGGTCCCGGTCGCCTCGGTCACGGGGCGCGTGTCGTCGTCGTTCACAGCCGCTCCAGCTGTCGCTCGGCCAGCGTCCGGATGTCCTTCTTGCTGATCGGGACGGTGTCGTGGATGTTGATGTCGAGCGCGATGTCACCGCGCACGGCCAGGGCCCTGGCGCGGTAGGCGGGCAGATAGCCGGCCTTCCGCTCGACCTTGTACAGGAAATAGCGGCCTTCGCGGCTTCCCTTGATCGGATCGCCCAGGTTGCCCGCGCCCCCTTCGTCGCGCGGCATGTACGACATCTGGTCGGCGATGTGGCTGGACGCACCGAGCACGACGCTCGGCCGGAACTGGATCAGATGGACGGACGTCTCGCGGTGCTGCCCCTGCTGCCAGGCGACCGACGCCACCCGTCGCAGCCCGAACCCGGCCAGCGACTCGAACATGTAGTTCGGGTCTTTGTAGTAGCCCTCGGCATACTGGCCGAGCGGCTCCCAGCCTTCCTCGGGGCCCAGTTCGCCGGTGAGCGTCTTCTTCGCGCCCTTGGGCCGGTCGACGAGCAGCTTGCGCAGGTCGCCGTCCGTCCTGACCTGCCGGTCCTCGGCCGCGGACAGCGGGGCCGGGGCCCGGTCGGCAGCCAGTGGCTTCGCCGGGTAGCCGAGGCCGGGCTGCGACAGGGCGGTCAGCGGCGTCGGTGCCCGCTCCGCCTGGATGCCGTAGCCCACCGCCGCCCCGCCCGAGATCCCGAGCAGCGCCGCCGCCGCGATGATCAGCGTCGTACGGCCGCGCGGCCGGCGGCGTACGGGCCCGTCGGCCGGGGCGGACGGATCCGTCTGCGCGGGCACATCGGCCTGCGCGGGCGGCTCAGCCTGCGTCGGCACATCGGCCTGCGTGGGCGGCTCTGCCGGCGGGGCCGGCACGGGTGCGGGCCCTTCCGGCGCGGCAGGAATGGTGTCGTTCGGTTCCAAAAGGGGTCCCCCCAAGAGACCTGAAGCGCGGGTTCCCTTACCCGCGCGCACAAGTGACCCCCAGGTCAGCAAGGAGGTTGCCTTCCGGACGATTACAGTTCGGCATATGTCGAAGAAGCTTGTGATCAAGGTGACCGCCGGGCCCGAGGCCGCCGAGCGCTGCTCGCAGGCCTTCACCGTGGCGGCCGTGGGCGTCGCCAGCGGTGTCGAGGTCTCGCTCTGGCTGACCGGGGAGTCCTCGTGGTTCGCGCTGCCGGGCCGGGCCGCCGAGTTCGAACTGCCGCACGCCGCCCCGCTGCCCGACCTGCTGGACTCGATCCTGGCGGGCGGCCGGATCACCCTGTGCACCCAGTGCGCGGCCCGGCGCGACATCACCGAGAAGGACGTGCTGGAGGGCGTACGCATCGCGGGGGCGCAGGTCTTCGTGCAGGAGGCCATGACGGACGGCACCCAGGCGCTCGTGTACTAGTACGGGACAGCTCGGTTACTGATGACACCGACGACTCAGTGGCGCTTCTTGCCGTCCAGCTCGTCCCACCACTCGTCGGACTTCGGGTCCCCGGAGGGGTCGTCCCACCAACGGTCCTCCGGGCCACGCCGGTTGGCGATCATCGCGGCGACCGGCGGGATCACCATGGCGACCACGCACATGCCGACGGCGACCGGCACGGACCACAGGCGCACCACGGCCCAGGCGGACACGAAGAGCGCGATGCATCCGCCCATCATGAGGAAGTAGTTCCGCCTGCGTCGGGCGTACATGCTTCCAGCGTAGGTCTCCGGCCGCCGGACGGCACGAAGGGCCGCACCCCGCGTCAGGTGGCGTCCAACCCCCTGGGGTGCGGCCCTTCGGCCGTTCCGTGTGCCGCGAAAAACGGCGTGCCGTGGAAAACGGCGTGCCGCGGATCCCGTGAAGGATCAGACGGCGATGGCGACCTCGGAGAGACCGCCGGTCTGCGCGACGACCGTGCGGTCGGCGCTGCCGCCCGGAACCAGGGCGCGGAGCGTCCAGGTGCCCTCGGCCGCGTAGAACCGGAACTGTCCGGTCGCCGAGGTCGGGACCTCGGCGGTGAACTCACCGGTCGAGTCCAGCAGCCGTACGTAACCGGTGACGGGCTCGCCGTCGCGGGTCACGCTGCCCTGGATGGTGGTCTCACCGGGCTTGATCGTCGAAGCGTCGGGGCCACCGGCCTGTGCTCCACACATGGTTCTGTCCTTCGGGTCGTCGTGGTGCTGGTCGGTGGGTTACTTGTTGGCGCCGAGCTCGATCGGCACGCCGACGAGGGAGCCGTACTCGGTCCAGGAACCGTCGTAGTTCTTGACGTTCTCCTGGCCGAGCAGCTCGTGGAGCACGAACCAGGTGAGCGCGGAGCGCTCACCGATGCGGCAGTAGGCGATGGTGTCCTTCGCCAGGTCGACCTGCTCGTCCTCGTAGAGGGCCTTGAGCTCGTCGTCCGACTTGAAGGTGCCGTCGTCGTTGGCGTTCTTCGACCACGGGATGTTGCGGGCGCTCGGCACGTGGCCGGGGCGCTGCGACTGCTCCTGCGGGAGGTGGGCCGGGGCGAGCAGCTTGCCGCTGAACTCGTCGGGCGAGCGCACGTCGACCAGGTTCTGGCTGCCGATGGCCTTGACGACGTCGTCGCGGTAGGCGCGGATCGACTCGTCCTGCGGCTTGGCCGTGTACTGGGTGGCCGGGCGCGTCGGGACGACGTCGGTCAGGTCGCGGGAGTCGAGCTCCCACTTCTTGCGGCCGCCGTCGAGGAGCTTCACGTTCTCGTGGCCGTACAGCTTGAAGTACCAGTAGGCGTACGAGGCGAACCAGTTGTTGTTGCCGCCGTAGAGGACGACCAGCGTGTCGTTGCCGATGCCCTTCTCGCTGAGCAGCTTCTCGAAGCCGGCCTGGTCGACGAAGTCGCGGCGGACCGGGTCCTGGAGGTCCTTGGTCCAGTCGATCCGGATCGCGTTCGTGATGTGGTTCTTCTCGTACGCCGAGGTGTCCTCGTCCACCTCGACGATGGCAACCTGCGGGTCGTCGATGTGGGCCTCGACCCAGTCGGCGTCTACCAGGACGTCGCTGCGGCTCATGTTGTTCTCCTCCGGGGCAGTCTGCGGCGGTGTGGTGCGAGATGCGGAGTGTGCGAGGTGCGGGTGTACGCGCGGAGGCACGGAACGCGGCGCGTACGGGGCACGGCGCCGGCCCTGACGACGGTCGAAGGGCCGGGGGGGGAGGCGGGACGGGTGCGAACGCCCCACTCAGAAGGTGCGACAGAGCATGGCGGCGACGCGGCACAGGTCTACTGCCCGCCGCTTCGTGAGATCCGCCTGTCGCTTCATGGGTCCGATCGTAGGGAGGTACGGACGGAGATGTCACCGTCGTGTCGCATGATGAGACACGATCATCCGTGATGTGAGACGCGAGAGGGGTGGTCGGGCCCCGGACCGCCTGCCGGGCTCCCCCGAGCCTTCCCCTCATCTACGGACCGGACGCGGGCGTCTCACCATCCGGATCAACCGGGGCCGACGCCCCGCGTACGACCGCTCAGCCGCTCAGCCGGTCAGCCGCTCAGCCGGTCAGGGAGACGTCCGAACCGGTCACCGATATCTCCAGGCCCTTCTCGGTCACCTTGACGTCCCGGAGCTCCAGGCCCTTCGGCAGTCCGTCGATGTCGCCCTCGAAGTCGGTCTTCTTGCGGACCAGTTCCTCGACGCCGGGGATCCCGTTGCCCGGCACCTCGTCCGCGCGCACCTTGATCGTGTGGCCGTCGGCGCGGGTCACGGTGGACAGCACGCTGCGCGAGATCGGGCGGCCGAGGACCTCGACCGTGCCGGTGACCTTGGCCTTGCCGTTGCCGCCGTACTCCACGACGACGCCGTCGCTGGCCGCCGCCGTCAGGTCCTCGAAGCTGACGCGCGCGGTGCCGGTGGCGCGGGCGGCCGTGGCGCTCCGGTAGCCGGAGCCGAGCTTCACGTCGTGCAGTTCGGCCCGGACCTCGCTGACCCGCATCGCCCGGCCGGCGGCGCTGGTCCTGATGCCGGTGAGGTTGACGTCGACCCGGTCGAGCTGCGAACCGGCGAGCTGGGTGAGGAAGGGGAAACCCTTGATCGAGATCTCCGTCGTGGCGGAGCCGCCCCCGCTGATCGTGACCCGGTCCTCCGCCTCGGACTCGGCGAACCAGACGGCCGCGCGGTCGACGGCGATGAAGAGGCCGCCGAGCACCACCACAAGAACCAGCAGTATTCGCAGTGCGCGCATGTGTCGTTTCCCCACCCTGTGCCGATCGGTCCCCCTGGCGTCCGTGAGCCTACTGCCGCAGGAGGACACCCTGGATGATCGACGAATGACGGCCCCTCATCGGTTCCCGAGGGGCCGTCAGCAGCGGTTGACGACGGTCAGAGGATGGCGCGGCCCACCAGGTAGACGACCGGGGCCGCCGCGGTCAGCGGCAGGGCCACCCCGGCGGTCATGTGCACGAACCGGGACGGGTAGTCGTAGCTCGCCACCCGCAGCCCGACGAGGGCGCACCCGCCCGCCGCGAGGCCGAGCAGCGCGCCCTTCGCGCCGAAGTCGGTCAGTCCGCCGACCGCGACACCCGCGCCCGCACCGGCGAGCAGGGCCACCGCGACGGAGACCACGCCCGGCAGCGGCAGGGCACGGGCGAGCACGGCCGCCGCGACGGCCACCCCGCCGACGGTCACCGCGTCCGGGACCGCCGCGAGGTGTCCGCCGGCGAGGACCGCGAGGGACGCGGAGACGACGGTGGCCATCAGCCCGTACATCCGCTCGTCGGCCCCCGCGTGGCTGCGGAGCTGGAGGACCACGGTGAGCAGCACCCAGACGCCCAGCGTGCCCAGCAGCGCGGCGGGGCCGTGCTCCCGGCCCGCCGCGAGCAGGACGACGTCGGCGACGAGCCCCCCGGCGAAGGCGAGCGCGATGCCCTGGCGGGCGGGCCACATGCCGTTGAGCCGGAACCAGCCGGCCGCCGTCACCGCCTGGAGGAGCACCACCGGGACGAGCAGGGCGTACGGCCCGATGGCCGCGCCCCCCGCGAGCAGCAGGCCCAGTACGGCGGTGAGCGCCGCGGGCTGCATCCCCGGCGCGATGATCGGCGAGCGCCCCTCGGCGCGGGCCCGCTGGGCGTCGGTGATCCGGGCGTTGCCCAGCGTCGTGGGCGCGCTGTAGCCCGTGTCACCGGGCCCCGGCTGCCCGGCCACGGGCGCGGGCGCGGGGGCGGCGGGCACGGAGGCGGGGGCGGCGGGCGTGGCCGGGACCTCGGGCGGCAGCGGGAAGGAGCCCGATGCCCCCTGAGGCGGCAGATAGGCGGTGTCGGCCGCCGATGGCGATGGCGATGGCGAGGGCCGGTACGGCTGCTGGGGCTGGTGCTGATGCTGGTGCTGCCCCTGGCGCTGCGGTTCCTGATACGGCTGCTGCTGCGGCTGGTACGGGGGTTCCTGGTACCGCGGTTCCTGGTACTGCGGTTCCTGGTGCTGCTGCTGGTACGGATCCGGCTGCTGCGGCTGCCCGTAACCGTGCCCCTGCCCGTGCCCGTATCCCTGAGGCTGTGCCTGTGCCTGTGCCCGATGCGGGTCGTCCGGGCGGATCGTCGGCTGGTACTGCGTGTCCCAGGTCGGTGCCTGCCACGTCTGCGTCGCGCCCTGGTCGAAGGCGGCCGGCTCCTGGGGCGCGGCGTGCTGTCCGGCCGTCCCGTCGGGCCAGTGCGGCGACGGAGGCTGCTGCCGCTGCTGCCCGTGCTCGGGATCGTACGGATACGGGTACTGCTGATCGCTGCTGCTCATGGCCTGCGGTTCACCCTCCTGCGAACGGCGGGAGCACCTCGACCGTGCCGCCCTCGGCAAGGCGTACGGTCTCATGCCCGCGGGTCCCGACGGGGTTCCCGTCGACGAGGAACGAGCACCGCCGGAGCACCTGGCTCAGCTCGCCGGGGTGCCTGCTCCGCACCGCGTCGAGCGCCTCGGCGAGGGTCGCCGCCGCGTACGGTTCCTCCGCGGTCCCCGCGGCTGCCTTGGCCGCAGCCCAGTAGCGGATCGTCCCCGCTGCCATGGCGCCACTCCTTCGGTCGGTTCGTGCGTCAGCTCTCCATGATGGGTCACGCGGGCGGCGCGGCCGTCGCCCAGTCGGCGATGCGGGCCAGGAGGGCGTCCTCCGCCGCGTTCTCCGCATGGCCCATCCCCCGCTCCAGCCACAGCTCCGCGCCGCCGGGACCGGCCGCGTCCGCCAGCATCCTCGGGTGGTCCAGCGGGAAGTACGGGTCGCGGTCGCCGTGCACGAGGAGCAGCGGGGCCGGGGCGATGAGCGGGACCGCGGCGACCGGGGAGAGCGGGACGGGGTCCCACTCCTCGGTGGCGATGCGGGTACGGAATCCGTAGCGGCCGACGAGGCGGCCCGTGGGGCGGGTGACCACCCAGTGCAGCCGGCGCATCGGGGCCGTCCCCCGGTAGTACCAGCGGGCGGGAGCACTGACGGACACCACCGCGTCCGAATGCGCCCCCGCGCTACCAGTGCGCCCCTCGCGCGCCGGTACGCGAACGGGTGCATCCCCGAGGACGGATTCCGCCGTATACAGAGCGCCGTGCCGGAGCACCACGGAGCCGCCCATGGAGAACCCGACCGTGACGACCCGGGTGTGTCCCAGCTCCCGCGCCCAGGCCACCGCCGCCGCCAGGTCCAGCACCTCGCGGTCACCCACGGTGGAGCGCCCGCCGGACCGCCCGTGCCCCCGGAACGAGAACGTGATCACGGCCGCACGCTGGGCGAATGCCTGCGCGGCACGGCGTACGGCGGGGCGGTCGGCCGAGCCGGTGAACCCATGCGCGACGACGATCGCGGGGGTGTCCGCCGGGGTCCCGGCCGCCCCGGTCTCCGCCGCCCCGGAACCCGCCGTACACGGTTCGTACACCGCCTCGACCGGTACGCCGTCATCCGTCAGCAACGTGGCGAATCGTGGGGGTCGCGTGAGGAAGGGAACAGAAGAACTCAGGAATCGACCCTCGGACACGGAACTCATGTGGGCTATTCTGCTGCGAAGAGGATCCGGGCAATGCAGCCCCCGGGTCCTTTTGTGCTTTACCGGCGTTGTTACGACGACGTTTCCACAAGCTCAGCGGTCCCAGGGCGCGGGACCGCACCGTAAAACCCGCATGAAGCGTGACGCGGGACGCATGACGTACGAAGCAGTGCCGCATACTCCCCCGGGTCCGACCCGGGAGTGCCCCTCTCGCAGGGAACGAGGAGGACCGACGTAATGGGCGAGCGAACCGTGCAACACGATCGACCGAACCAGGCAGGTGGGCGGCGATGAGTTCACTGCTGCTTCTGACGAACGCACTCCAGCCGTCGACGGAGGTGCTCCCCGCCCTCGGGCTTCTGCTCCACAGCGTGCGGGTGGCCCCCGCCGAGGGCCCGGCCCTGGTGGACACCCCGGGCGCCGACGTGATCCTCGTCGACGGGCGGCGCGACCTTCCGCAGGTCCGCTCGCTCTGTCAGCTGCTGCGGTCCACGGGCCCCGGCTGTCCGCTGATCCTCGTCGTCACCGAGGGCGGTCTCGCGGCCGTCACCGCCGACTGGGGCGTGGACGACGTCCTGCTGGACACGGCGGGCCCGGCGGAGGTCGAGGCCCGGCTGCGGCTGGCCATGGGCCGCCAGCAGATCACCTCCGACGACTCCCCGATGGAGATCCGCAACGGCGATCTCTCCGTCGACGAGGCGACGTACAGCGCGAAACTCAAGGGCCGGGTCCTCGACCTGACCTTCAAGGAATTCGAACTGCTGAAATACCTCGCCCAGCATCCGGGCCGGGTGTTCACCCGCGCCCAGCTCCTCCAGGAGGTCTGGGGCTACGACTACTTCGGCGGTACGCGGACGGTCGACGTCCATGTACGGCGGCTGCGCGCCAAGCTCGGCCCCGAGCACGAGTCGCTGATCGGCACCGTGCGCAACGTCGGCTACCGCTTCGTCACTCCGGAGAAGGTCGAGCGCGCGGCGGAGGAGGCGAAGGACCGGGCCGCCGCCCAGCAGAAGTCCGCCCAGCAGAAGGCAGCCGACCCCGTCGCCCGTTCGGAGCAGTCCCCGGCCGCCGGGGTGACGGAAGAAGCCCCGGTAGAGGCTGCCAAGAGGTAGGTCCATCCGCGTAGACTGCGGCGCGTGGCCAAGGTGACGCGGGACGATGTGGCGAGACTGGCGGGGACGTCGACCGCGGTCGTCAGCTACGTCATCAACAACGGACCCCGGCCGGTCGCCCCGGCCACGCGCGAGCGGGTGCTCGCCGCGATCAAGGAGCTGGGCTACCGGCCCGACCGGGTCGCCCAGGCCATGGCCTCGCGCCGCACGGACCTCATAGGCATGATCGTGCCGGACGCCCGGCAGCCGTTCTTCGCGGAGATGGCGCACGCGGTCGAACAGGCCGCCGCCGAGCGCGGGAAAATGGTGCTCGTCGGCAACTCCGACTACCGCGACGAACGCGAGGTCCACTATCTGCGGGCCTTCCTCGGCATGCGCGTCTCCGGGCTGATCCTGGTCAGCCAGGGCCCCAGCGAGCGCGCCGCCGCCGAGATCGAGGCCTGGGACGCCCGGGTCGTCCTGCTGCACGAGCGCCCCGAGGCGATCGACGACGTCGCCGTCGTCACCGACGACGTGGGCGGCGCCCAGCTCGCCACCCGGCACCTGCTGGAACACGGCAACGCGTACGTGGCCTGCCTCGGCGGCACGGAGGAGACCCCGGTGGTCGGCGACCCGGTCGCCGACCACGTCGAGGGCTGGCGGCGGGCGATGCACGAGTCGGGCCGCTCCACGGAGGGCCGGCTGTTCCAGGCCCCGTACAACCGTTACGACGCCTACCAGGTGGCCCTCGGGCTGCTGGCGGGCCCGGACCGGCCCCCGGCGATCTTCTGCGCCACGGACGACCAGGCCTTCGGTGTGCTGCGGGCCGCCCGTGAGCTGCGCATCGACGTGCCGGGCGAGCTGGCGGTGGCCGGCTTCGACGACGTCAAGGAAGCGGGCCTCACCGATCCGCCGCTGACCACCGTCTACTCCGACCGCCCCGCGATGGCGCGGGCGGCGGTGGACCTGGTGCTGGACGACTCGCTCCGGGTCTCGGGCTCGCGCCGGGAGCGGCTGAAGCAGTTCCCCTCCGCGCTGGTGGTCCGGCGCTCGTGCGGCTGCGGGGAGCCCCCGGCGTCCGCCTGACCTGTCTGGACCGGTCTGGACCTGTCTGGACCGCCGGGCCCTTTACAGCTTTACAGCGGGCATACGCGGTTCTTCCGGGCTTCTCAGGGCGCGCTCAGGCCCTTCTCATGTTCGCCGACCAGCCTGGTGCACATGACGGAGAACCTTCGCCCGAGCGGCGCGCACTCGACGGACCAGGACCCGACCCCGTACGGCTACGGCACGGCGTACGACTCCTCCTACGGCTCGGCGTACGACGGCGCTGCGGGCGGTGGCTACCCGCCGCCGCCCCCGTACGCCCCCACCAACAAGCACCGGGCGAAGCGGCCGGTCGCGCTGCTGGCGGCGGTGGCCATCGCGGCAGGCGTGATCGGCGGCGGCACCGCCGCCCTGGTCGGGCAGCTGAACGGCGGCTCCGGCGCCACCGGATCGGGCGGCGCGGTCAACGGCACCACCGTCTCGCAGAGCAGCAAGGGCACCGTCGCGGGCGTCGCGGAGGCGGTCTCGCCCGCGATCGTGGAGATCGGCGCGGCCTCGTCGGCGGGCAAGTCCACCGGATCCGGGGTCGTGATCACCGAGGACGGCGAGATCGTCACCAACAACCACGTCATCTCGGGCGCGCAGCAGATCCAGGTGACCCTCTCCACCGGTAAGACGTACACCGCCGACGTCGTGGGCACCGACCCCGACAAGGACCTCGCGCTCATCAAGCTCCGGGGCGCGAGCGGGCTGAAGACGGCCACGCTCGGCGACTCCTCGCAGGTCAAGGTCGGTGACCAGGTCGTGGCGATCGGCTCGCCCGAGGGCCTGACCGGCACCGTCACCAGCGGCATCGTCTCCGCGCTCGACCGGGACGTGACGGTGGCGAAGGACGACTCCGACAGCTCCGGACAGGACCGGGGCAACGGCAACGGCAACGACCGGTGGCCGTTCGAGTTCGGGGGGCAGCAGTTCAACGGCGACACGGGCGAGGAGACCACCACGTACAAGGCGCTCCAGACCGACGCGTCGCTCAACCCCGGCAACTCCGGCGGGGCGCTGATCAACATGGACGGCGAGATCATCGGCATCAACTCCGCGATGTACGCGCCCAGTTCCTCGGCGGCCGGCAGCGGTTCGGCGGCGGGCAGCGTGGGGCTCGGCTTCGCGATCCCGGTGAACACGCTCAAGGCCGACCTGGACGCCCTGCGCGCCGGGAACAACTCCTGACCGTGCGAGGCTGGGACACTCCCACCGGCCGGAACGAGAAGAGGACGACACAGCGATGAGCCCCGCCGAAGACGATCCCCAGCGCATCCTGATCGTCGACGACGAACCGGCCGTGCGCGAGGCGCTTCAGCGCAGCCTCGCCTTCGAGGGGTACGGCACCCAGGTCGCGGTCGACGGGTACGACGCCCTGGCGATGACCGAGGCCTACGCCCCCGACCTCATCGTCCTGGACATCCAGATGCCCCGGATGGACGGCCTCACCGCCGCCCGCCGCATCCGGGGCACCGGCTCGACCACGCCCATCCTCATGCTCACCGCCCGCGACACCGTCGGGGACCGGGTCACCGGCCTCGACGCCGGGGCGGACGACTACCTGGTCAAGCCGTTCGAGCTGGACGAGCTCTTCGCCCGCATCCGGGCCCTGCTGCGCCGCAGCTCCTACGCGGCGTCGGCGGCGGGCGCGGACGCCCCCGACGACGACGTCCTCTCCTTCGCCGATCTGCGGATGGACCTGGCCACCCGCGAGGTCACCCGGGGTGAACGGCGGGTCGAGCTGACCCGTACCGAGTTCACGCTGCTCGAGATGTTCCTGTCCCACCCGCGCCAGGTGCTGACCCGGGAGCAGATCCTCAAGGCCGTCTGGGGCTTCGACTTCGAGCCGAGCTCCAACTCCCTGGACGTGTACGTGATGTACCTGCGCCGCAAGACGGAGGCGGGCGGCGAGCCGCGCCTCGTCCACACCGTGCGCGGGGTGGGCTACGCGCTGCGTACGGGCGGGAGCGGGGAGGCGTGAGCACGGCGGTCACCCCCGCGGGCAGGTCCGGGCCCGCCAGGAACGGGCTGGTGCGCCGCTTCCGGGCACTGCCGCTGCGCTCGCGGCTCGCGATGCTGGTGGCCACGGCGGTCGCGGTGGCGGTGGCGGCGGTGGCGGTGGCCTGCTGGGTCACCACGCGTGAGCGGCTGACCGAGCAGCTCGACACGACGCTGTCCCAGGTGAAGCCGAACGAGAACGCGATCCGCCTGCTGACGACGTCCTGCACGAGCGGGCTGCCCGGCGACTTCCAGATCGTCGGGCCGTACACGATCCAGCTGGTGCCGGCCGTGGGGCAGAAGCCGTGCACGGTGCCCGGCAAGTCGGCCATCCCGATCGAGGCCGCCGACCGGGCGGTCGCCGCCGGGCTGCGCGAGGACGCGACGCACACGACCACGGCCGAGGACGGCACGGAGATGCGGGTCCACACCTCGGCCGCCGGCCCGGACCGCCCCGGCCTCGCGGTCTCCGTGGCCGTCCCCATGAAGCAGGTCACCGATCCGCTGAACCAGCTGGCCTGGGTGCTGCTCATCGTCTCCGGCATCGGTGTCGTCGGCGCGGGCGCGGCCGGGCTGTGGATCGCGCGGGCCGGGCTCCGGCCGGTCGACGAGCTGACCGAGGCCGTCGAGCACGTGGCCCGCACCGAGGACCTGACCGTACGGATCCCGGTGGACGGCGAGGACGAGATCGCCCGGCTGTCGAACTCCTTCAACTCCATGACGGCCCAGCTCGCCTCCTCCCGCGACCGCCAGGCCCAGCTGATCGCGGACGCGGGCCACGAGCTGCGCACCCCGCTGACCTCGCTCCGGACGAACGTGGAGCTGCTGGCCCGCAGCGACGAGACGGGCCGGATGATTCCGCCGGAGGACCGCAAGGCGCTGATGGCGTCGGTGAAGGCCCAGATGACGGAGCTCGCCGCGCTGATCGGCGACCTCCAGGAACTGGCCCGCCCGGACGCCGCCCAGCCCGGCCCGCTCCAGGTGGTGGCCCTGCACGAGATCACCCGCACCGCCCTGCGCCGCGCCCGCCTGCGCGGCCCCGAGCTGACGATCACGGAGGACCTGGCCCCCTGGTACGTACGCGCGGAACCGGCCGCCCTGGAGCGGGCGATCGTCAACGTCCTGGACAACGCGGTGAAGTTCAGCCCGCCGGGCACCACGGTCGACGTGACGCTGCACCGGGGCGAGCTGACCGTCCGGGACCGGGGGCCCGGCATCCCCGCCGAGGAACTCCCGCACGTCTTCGAACGCTTCTGGCGCTCCCCGTCCGCCCGCCAGCTCCCCGGCTCGGGCCTGGGCCTGTCCATCGTGGCCCGTACGGTGCACCAGACGGGCGGCACGATCGCCCTGCGCCCGGCCCCGGACGACGGCCCCGGGACCGTGGCGGCGCTCACGCTGCCGGGGGCGCCGACGCCGCCGCCGGAGAGGTGATTCCTGGCCGGCGGACTCCGCTCACCCCGTCGGGTTGTGCCGGATCAGCGACTCCACCAGCCCGGACCGCTGGTTCGGGTAGTCCAGCGGGACGATGCCGAGCCCCGTCCACCCGGCCGTCTCGGCGCGCTCCAGGAAGGAGTGCACCTGCGGGTTGAGCCGGTCGGCGTTCCAGCGGGGCGGCATCAGGGCGGCGGTGGAGACGTAGTTCATGTAGAACCTGCCCGGCTGTTCGGCCGCCTTGCGGAACTGGGCCTCGATCTTCGGATACTTGGCGAACGGCTCCGCCATGTAGTCGTCCTGGATGTCGAAGAGCGCCGGATCCCCGTACCGCACCCCGGGCAGCCCGCCGTTGTCCGCGAGCAGCACCACCTTGCCCCGGGCCCCGCCGAGGTCGGGGAGGGTGGAGTCGAGGCGGAACAAGGACCGCCAGCCCCGCCCGTCCAGGTAGTCGTCGAAGACCGCCCGGAACGCGGCGTCGCTCTCGGACGAGTACTCCTGCTTGACCCGCATCAGCACGGTCTCGGTCGGCCGCGCGGCCAGGAAGTCCCGGCAGGCGACGAGGACATCGCCGAACATCAGGTTCTGGAACGACGCCCCGTGATGGATCGCGAACGAACCGTCGGTGATCCGGCACCGTACGTCGAGGAAGCGGATGCCGCTCTCCAGCTGCTGCGCGATCGTCGTGTTCTGGCACTCCGACCAGGGACCGCCGAACCGGGCCCCCGAGTCGTGCGTGCCCGGGATCGTGAGCCGCTGGAGCGCGGTGCCGTCGGGCAGGGCGGCCATCCAGTCCTGCGTCCCCCGGACCGCCCGGCGGCCGGCTTCCCGGGTGGCGGCGACGGCGGGTGCGGCGCCGACGACCGCCGTGGCGGAGACGGCGAGCGCACCGGCCAGGAAGCCTCTGCGGGTCGGCAGGGGCAGGAGTGGAGGCGGGGACTTGGGCGTGCGCGCGGCGGTGGACATGCGGGGTGCCTCCAGGGGCCGTGGGGGGCTGGGCCCTTGGATTCTGACGGGCACACGTCACGGCGGGAAGAGGGCGACGCCCACCTGACGCACCTCAGGCCGCGTACTGGAAGGCCGAGTACGTCAGATAGCCCTCGTCGCCGCCCTGGAAGTACGAGGCCTCGTCCGCCGGAGCGATCGGCACCCCGGTACGCAGCCGCTCGACCAGGTCCGGGTTGGACAGGAAGGCCCGGCCGAAGCTGATCAGTTCCGCCCCCAGCCCCAGCCAGCGGTCGGCGTCCGAGCGTTCCACCTGCTTCGCGCTCATCGGCAGCGACGGGTTCATGATCAGCGTCCCGGGCCACGCCCGCCGCAGGGCGACCAGCACATCCTCGTCGGCGGTGCCCTCCAGGTGCACGTACGCCGGCTCCAGCCGCGCCAGCTCGGCCAGCAGCGCGGCGTACAGCTCGGGGACGTCCCGCTCCTCGACCCCCCAGAACGTGCCGCCCGGGGAGAGCCGGATACCGGTCCTGGCCGCGCCCACCGCGTCCACGGTCGCCGCCACCGCCTCGACCGCGAACCGTATGCGGCCGGCGACCGAGCCCCCGTAACGGTCGTCGCGGAGGTTGGCGTTGGAGGAGAGGAACTGGGAGATCAAGTAGCCGTTGGCGCCGTGGAGTTCGACGCCGTCGAACCCGGCGTCGACGGCCCGGCGGGCGGCCGCCGCGTACGACTCGACGTGCTCGGGCACCTCGGCCGTCTCCAGGGCGCGCGGCAGCGGCGCGGGCTGCGGGCCCGTCGGGGTGAACACATCGCCGACCGCCGCGACGGCGGAGGGCCCGACCGGCCGCAGCCCGGTGGTGTCGGGGTGCGAGACCCGGCCGCCGTGCATGATCTGGGCGAAGATCCGGCCGCCGTTCGCGTGCACGGCGGCGGTCACCGGACGCCAGGAGGCGACCTGCTCATCGGTGTACAGCCCGGGCGTGCCGGGGTTGGACTGCCCGACCAGGCTCGGCTGCACCCCCTCGCTCACGATCAGCCCGGCGGTGGCCCGCTGCGCGTAGTACGTGGCCATCGAGGGCGTCGCCAGCCCGCCGGAGGCCGCCCGGACGCGGGACATCGGCGCCATCACGACCCGGTTGGGCAGCACCAGGTCACCGAGGCGGTGGCTGTCGAAAAGGCTCTGGTTCATAGCGCGAAGCTCCTAGCTGCGTGGCCGTACGGCTCCCGTGAAGCCCGTTTTCCGGGCACAGCGCTACGCTAAAACCTGACATCAATGTGAGGGGCAAGCGTGAGGGGCACGGCATGCGCATCGGAGAGCTCGCGGCGGCCACGGGGGTCAGCGTCCGGTCCCTGCGCTACTACGAGGAGCAGCGGCTCCTGAGCAGCACCCGCAGCCCGAGCGGCCAGCGGCACTACACGGACGCCGAGGTCGAGCGGGTCCACTTCATCCAGCGCCTCTACGCCGCCGGCCTCTCCAGCCGCACCGTCAAGGAGCTGCTGCCCTGCGTCGACGCCCCCAGCGAGGAATCCTCCGACGCGGCGATGGAGCGGATGGAGCAGGAGCGGGAGCGGCTCTCCGCCCACATCGACGACCTCCTCTCCACCCGGGACGCCCTGGACATCCTGATGGCCACCAACCGCGCCCACCGCCGTACCCTGCGCCGCCCCGCCGACGCCCCTTCCGCATGCGTCCGGGACGGAAACGAAGCACGTCTTCTTTCCTAACGGGAAACAACGGAAGAATATATTCATCGCGGCTGTTGCCGGAATTCCGGAGAAGCCATAAAAAGCTTTGCCGGAGATCGCGAACTGCCCTTACTCTGGGGCCACTTCACGAACCTGCACACTCCACCGCCCCATTCCGGAATACGGAATGGGGCGGTGGAGTGCAGAATCTTCCGCGACGAAAAGCGAGGAAATACCTGTGCGTCGCATGACCTCCACCCTCCTTTCCCTGGCCGCCGCGCTGACCGCCTCCGCCCTGGCCGCGCCGGCGGCCGGAGCCACCCCGCAGAACGACCGGCCGGCCGGCGCCTCCGCAGCCGGGATCCCGACAGGCCGGATCCCGACAGGCTGGGAGAAGGTGAACGGAGACGACCTGGCACACCTCACCGGCGCCTCCGACAGACAGCAGACCCCGACCGCCTCCGGCAGAAGCGCCTCGGCCCAGGCGGACGAGACATCGAAGCTGGCCGTCAAGTCGGTGCGCAACGGGAGGTTCACCTCCACCGAGGTGAAGTACGCCGCACCCAACACCGGTGTACTGCGGGCCCGTTCAGTCAATGTCACCGGCGCGTGGGAGGGCTTCGCGTTCGAGTGGCACGAGGCCTCCCAGACGTACGCCCTGAAGTCCCTCGCGAACAACCTCTACGTGGCGGTCGAGAAGAACTTCACCGGAAATTCGAAGAACGTGCTGCGGGCCCGTTCGACGACGGCGGGCGGCTGGGAGCGGTTCGAGCTCTACCAGAACACGGACCTGAACCTCTACGCGCTCCGGTCCACCCTGAACGATCTCTTCGTCGCGATGGAGAACAGCTACACGGGTTCGCTCCAGTACGCGCTGCGCGCCCGCTCGGCCGACGTCACCGGCTCCTGGGAGCAGTTCGACCTGTACAGCATCGGCTGACCGACCCGTTCGCGCGCGGGCCGGCCGATCTGCCGTAGCAACCGGGCCGTGCCCGCCTCCCCGGCGGACGGTCACGGGCTGACTTCGCGGTCGCCGCCGCCCTCCTCGCGGTGCTCACCACCGGGATCACCCTGGCGGCGGCCCCCGGAACGGACACAGCGCCCCCGGCCGGCGGCGACGGTCGCGACGGCGGCCGGCGGCGGAACCGCCGGAACGCTCGCTCCGGGGAGGTCCGGCGTTGCGTAGCGGGGCGGAAGATCAGGGGTGAGGAGTGAGCGTGCGGCCATGGGTCCCACCTGCCGTGCGAGGAGAGACGGGCAGCCTCTCACCAGTGATTCGTAGCCGCACGGCGAAGGGATTGGGCCCGCGCAGACACCGACCGACACCGACCGACACCGACCGGCAGACACCGACCGACGCCAGCCGACCGACGCCGACCGGCAGACACGCCTCCGACGGCCTCGAACCGTCCGCCCGGTCCCCTGCTCCGGGCGGACGGCCGAAACCCATCGCCCCCGGCTCAGGCGGTCATCAGTGAGATGCCGAGCATCCGCGCCCCCGTCTCCGTACGCGGTCGGTGCGCACTGCCCGGCGCGAACACGACGTACGTCCCCGGCCCATGGCGCTCGCCGCCGTCGACGACCTCACCGCTGAGGACGAAGTACCGCTCCTCCGTGTGGTGTTCGTCGATCTCGGGCCATTCCGTGCCCGCCGCGAAGTCGATCAGCCAGCCCCGGGCGTACGCCGTGCCCGGCAGCCTCCGGCGCCAGATTCCGGGGGCCACCTCGTGCGGCTCGACGTCGTCGACCTGGACCACGGTCTTCAGGGCGCTCGCCGCGCCGTTTCGGGTCTCCTCGCTCATGGCCCCAGCGTGACGCGGAACGATCAGCCCGGACGAGTGTCCAAGATGACATCCTCGGGTACTTTCCTGCCATGCCCGCATCCGGATCCCGGCATCACGTGGTGGCGCTGCTCAACGCGCCGCAGTCCCCCTTCGAACTCGCCTGTGCCGCCGAGGTCTTCGGGGCCGTCCGCCCGGAGCTGCCCACGCACTACACCTTCGAGGTCTGCGCGCGGCGGCCCGGCCCGCTGCCGACCACCGTCGGGCACGCGCTGCTCGTCGAGAGCGGCCTCGACGCACTGCGCAGCGCGGACACCGTGATCGTGCCGGGCTGGCAGCCGCCCGGCGGGCCCGTGCCGGAGGACGTCCTGGACGCCCTGCGGGCGGCCCACCGGCGCGGGGCGCGCATCGTGTCGATCTGCACGGGGGCTTTCGTCCTCGCCCGGGCCGGGCTGCTGACGGGGCGGCGCGCGGCCACGCACTGGCGTCGAAGCGGCCAACTGGCCGACGCATTCCCCGAGGTGACCGTCGTCGGGGACGTGCTCTACGTCGACCACGGCGATGTGGCGACGAGCGCGGGCAGCGGCGCGGGCATCGACCTCTGCCTCCACCTCGTACGGTCCGACCTCGGCGCCTTCTACGCCACGCAGGTGGCCCGCAGCATGGTGCTGCCGCCGCACCGGGACGGCAGCCAGCTCCAGTACGCGGCCCCGCCCGCCCCCGTGGGCCCGGTCACGGGGGCGGGTACCGGATCCGGCTCGGACGCCTCGCTGGCCCCGGTCCTGGAGTGGGCGTTGACGCGGCTGGGGTCGGACCTGTCCGTCGACCGGCTGGCCGCGTACGCCGGACTCTCCCCGCGCACCTTCGCCCGCAGGTTCGTCCGCCAGGTCGGCACCAGCCCCGGGCAGTGGCTGCTCCAGCAGCGCATCGACGCGGCCCGGTCGCTGCTGGAGCGGACCGAACTGCCCGTCGAGACGGTCGCCGTCCGGGTCGGGCTGTCCTCGGCGGTCAATCTGCGGCGGCGCTTCCGCGCCGCCCTCGGGACGACTCCCGGCGCGTACCGCACCCTCTTCGGCGAAGCGGCGACCACCACAGCACTCCTGACGGAATGACACGCTCCGCCGGGGGGCGACCGTATGGACCGGGTAGAGCGCATCGGCGCGGGAAACGTGACCGCATGGCCTTCGTCACAGCGATAAGGCAGAAACTGAGAGCAACTGCACGCTTTGGCGAAGTCTGTCCGCTCCGCATGACGCCGCCCCCGCCCGGGGCCCCGGAATATTCGGCCGGCCCCTCACAGAATCCTCATACGATCGGCACAGGCCGCCCGCGTGATCCATTCCGCTGTGGCAGCCGCCCCTCGGCATTCATCTGCCGTTCAGGACCCGACCCAAGGGATCATGTGAAGATTCGCCGCGTACTCGCCACGGCTGTCGCCCTCGCCGTGACCACTCCCGCCGTGCTGCTCTCCGTCACGCCCGCCTTCGCCGACACCAAGCCGGCCGCACAGGCGCAGGCACAGGCGCAGAACAAGCAGAGCAAGCCGACCGTCAAGGAGCTGGAGAAGGCCGCCGCCGAGGCGCAGAAGGCGTACGAAGAGGCCGTCAAGGCTCGCGACGAGGCCCAGGTCACGGTGCAGAAGGCCCTCGAGGAACTGTCCAAGGACAGCCACCCGCTCGTGGCCGCCGCCAAGACCGCCGCGCAGGCCGCGAAGGACGCCGCGGCCGCGAAGGACGCCGCCGACCAGGCCGTGACCGACGCGAAGGCCGCCGTCGACGCCCTGCCCGCCGACGCCACCGAGGAGCAGAAGACCGCCGCGGCGACCGCTCTCTCCGAGGCCGAGGCGACCGCGGCGACGGCAGCCGCCGCCAAGACCGCCGCCGACACCAAGGCCGCCGAGACCGACAAGGCGGTCCACGACGCACGGATCGCGGCACTCCGCGCGGCCGGCGCGGCCGACAAGGCTCTGAACGACGCGCGCGCCGCGAAGGTCGCGGCCGACGCGGCGCTGGCCAAGGCCGTCAAGGAGGCGGAGGAGGCGGAAGAGGATGAGGAGGGCCTGGACTGCGAGCCCGAACTCGACCTCACCGCCGATGTCACCGGCCTGCCGTCCACGCTCGTCGCCGGGACGACGACCGCCTTCTCCATCCGTGTGACCAACGGCAGCAAGCGGCACATGGACGAGATCATCACGTACACCGGTGTCCACGCCACCGACAGGACCGGTCTCAAGGACACAGGCAAGTTCTTCCGCCTCCAGTGGTCCACCAAGGCCTCGCCGAAGTGGCAGAACATCAACAAGCACAACTACATCGACGCCGTCGGCGCGCTGAAGCCCGGCGCCCACGCCGACGTCAAGCTGCGCCTCACGCTCGACAAGGCCACCCCGGCCGGCAACGGTGTCGCCTTCATCGCCGCCGAGTTCTACAACAAGGACGGCTCCTGCGGCGGTGCGCCCGGTCTCGACATGTACGAGTTCGACGTCAAGGCCGCCGGCAGCAAGCCCGGCAAGCCCGGGGACGCCAAGCCCGTCAAGACCGCGAAGCCCGGCAACGACGACGCCGGGCACAAGCCGCAGGGCACGGCGTCGGGCACCCCGGTGAAGACCGGTACGGACGGCAGCCTCGCCGCCACGGGCTCGTCCTCCGCCACCACCTCGATGGCCCTCGCGGGCGGTGCGGCCGTGGTGCTCGGCGCGGCGGCGGTGTTCGTCGTCCGTCGCCGGAAGGCCGGTTCCGACGCCTGACAGTTCCGACGCCTAACGGTTCCGACACCTAACGGTTCCGACACCTGACGGTGAAGGAGTGAGCCGTGAAGGCTTGACGGCGTGAGGGGGTGGGGCCCGTGCGGGCTCCACCCCCTCACCTCGTACCGGGCGGCTGTCCGGCTCAACGCCGGGACAGCTTCCCCCGCTTGAGGTGCAGCACCTCGTCCGACGCCTCGGCCACCTTCGCGGAGTGAGTCACCACGATGACGCACTTGCCCTCGTCGTGGGCCAGCTTGCGCAGCACCTCGACGATGTCGGCCGCGGTGTCCTGGTCGAGGCTGCCGGTGGGTTCGTCGGCGAAGAGGATGTCCACCTCGCAGGCCAGCGCGCGGGCGATCGCCACCCGCTGCTGCTGCCCGCCGGAGAGCTGCTGGATCCTGCGGTGGCGGTCCTCCTCCGCGATGCCGAGGAGGCCGAGGAGTTCGTTCGCGCGGTCCTTGCGGCCGCGCCGGGCCGCGCCGGTGATCTCCATGGCCGAGGTGACGTTCTGCACGGCGGTCAGATAGCCGAGCAGGTTGAAGGACTGGAACACGGTGGCCGCGTGCCGGCGGCGGTAGGTGTCCAGGCCCAGCCGGTCCAGCTCCTGCCCCCGGAAGCGGACCGTGCCCGCGCTGGGTGCGTCGAGGCCGCTCGCCAGGGAGAGCAGGGTGGTCTTGCCACTGCCGGAGGGGCCGACGACCGCGTACATGCGGCCCTGCTCGAAGTCCTGGCTGACGTCCTTGAGGACCGTACGCTCCCGGGCCCGGTTGCCGACGGGATAGCTCTTCCGGACGTCGACGAGCTGGAGAACCGGGGTCCGGCCGGTATCCGTCGGACCGGTCGTCGCATCGGTGTGCGCCATGGCCATGGTCAGTCGCCCTTCGTGAGGATCTGGCGGGGCTTCAGCCGCAGGACGCGGTAGCCGGGTACGAGGGTGGCCGCGGCGGCGATCCCGAGACCGGCCGCGCCGACCTTGCCGATGTCGCCCGCCGTGAGCCGGACGTCCAGCGCGTCGATGGGCTCGGCCGTGGGCTCTTCCTCCTCCGGTGCGGCGCCCATGGAGTTGGCGTAGTCGTTCTGCTTGTCGGCGCTGCTGTCGTTCTTCGCCTCGGAGACCTCGCCGGCGAGCAGCCCGCTGCCCACGGTCGCGGCCAGCGCCTGGCTGGCGGGTACGGCGAGGCCGATGGCGATGAGCGCGCAGGCGGCGATCTCCACCAGGTGCTGGCCGAGCAGCCGCGGCTTGCGTTCGCCCATGGCCAGCAGGATGCCGAGCTCGTGGCGGCGCTCGCGCAGCGAACTCGCGACGATCAGCGACACGACCGCCAGTCCGGCCAGGGAGACCAGCCACACCGTGAGCGTGGCGAACCCCGCCGTCCTGGTGATGGGCCCGACGAGCTGCTGGTACTGCTTGTCGTTGACCGCGAGCGGATAGATCTCCGGGTCGAGGCCGAGCTTCTCGGCCGCCTTCCGCAGCTCCGGCAGATCGTCCGGGGAGCGCAGGGTGAAGGTGGCCTCCTGGATGTCCGAGCCCTCGTCCGTCGGGGTGACGGCCGACAGTGAGCCGGCCGCGTCCGGGGAGGCGTAGATCAGGTTGGCCGGGTCGGCGAGCGCGGGCCCGAACTGGCTGCTGGAGGCGGTGTCGCTGACGTAGATGCCACCGACGGTGAACTCCTGCGGCTTCTGCGTGCTGCCGTCACCGCGGAAGGGGCGCACGGTGACCTTGTCGCCCACCTTCAGCTTGTTCGCCTCGGCCAGCCGCTTCTCCAGGACGAGGACGCCGCCGCCGGTGTCCGGCCCGATGCCCCGGCCCGCGACGATCTTCGAGGTGCCGTTGCGGAAGGCGGGCATCGCCGCGAGGTCCCGTACACCGTCGATCTTGAAGAAGTCGCCCGACTCGGTGTCGGTGGCGGGCGGCGGTGGTACGGCGCGGTAGAGCTTCAGCCGGTCCGTGGGCTGCCCGGCGGACTCCACCTTGTAGCTGAACCCGGTGACGAGCGGTGACGCGCCGAGGCGATCGGCCTGTCCGCTGCGCAGCCGGTCGTCCGGGTCGATCTGCAAACCGGCCGCGCCCCCGTTCTCCGCCTGCCCGGCCGCCATCAGCGCGTTGATGTCCAGGGACATCGTGGCCACGGCCCCCACCGTGCGCTTCGCGTCCGCCGCGGCGCGGTCGGCCGCCGACCGGATCAGGAAGCCGGAGAGGACGAGGGCGCAGATGACGAAGAACAGGCCGGTCAGCAGCAGCGCCTTGCCGGGCGTGGCGGTCAGACGCCACCAGGCCCGTTTGAACAGGTTCATGGAATCGATCTCTTCGCAGTCGGAGACGAACGGACGGCTCACGCTAGGAAGCGGGCGTTATCGGCAGCGTTCGGCGGCGGACCGCGCCGGGCGGCCTTTCATACGTCGTCCAAATGCGGGCTCTGATAGTCATGGGGGACGCGCCCGCTGTGGGACGTATCCAGACAAGTGGCGCCTCCGCATCCGCGGCCCGGCCCACCCCGCGCGAGGAGAGGGCGAGACCGGCGATGCGCGTGCTGATCGTCGAGGACGAGGAGTTCATGGCCGAGGTCATCGGGCTCGGCCTGCGCCGCGAGGGCATCTCGTCCGACACCGTCCACGACGGTGCGGCGGCCCTGGAGAAGCTGGCGGTCAACGACTACGACATCGTGATCCTCGACCGCGATCTGCCCGGCGTGCACGGGGACGAGGTCTGCCGCCGTACGGTCGCGGAGCACCCCGGCTGCCGGATCCTGATGCTGACCGCCGCGGGCCGCCTCGGCGACAAGGTGGCGGGCCTGGGCCTGGGGGCCGACGACTATCTCCCCAAGCCCTTCGACTTCCCGGAGCTGGTGGCCCGGCTCCGCGCGCTCTACCGCCGGGGCGCCCCCGCGCACGCCCCGACGCTGGCCCTCGCGGACCTCACCCTGGACACGCACCGCAGGCGGGCGGAGCGGGCGGGCCGGGAGATCCGGCTGACGCCGAAGGAACTGGCCGTCCTGGAGCTGCTGATGCGGGCGCAGGGCGGTGTGCTCAGCGCGGAGCATCTGCTGGAGAAGGCGTGGGACGAGGCGGCCGACCCGTTCACCAACGCGGTGCGCCTCGTCGTCCACACCCTGCGCCGCAAGCTGGGCGAACCACCGCTGCTGCACACCGCGGTCGGCGCCGGCTACTACCTGGCGGAACGGCCGTGACCGGGCTGCGCCGGGAACCCGGGACCGGGAAGCGCGGGGCCCGCACGACGGGTGAGCGCCGGGTCAGCATCCACACCCGGCTCTTCCTCGGCTTCGCGGGAGTCCTGGTGGTGTCCGGGGCGCTGATGGTGGCCGCGGTCTACCTCGGTATGCGGTTCCTGCCGTCGTACGACCTGGGCACCGCGCCCGTCCACACCGACTTCGTACCCGGTCTCCCGGCCGACCGCCTGCCCACGCCGTTCCCCACCGCCGATCCGCCGCCTTCGTACGCCGAGACGCAGGTGGTCCGCTCCAAGGAGGACGTGTGGTCCACCGTGCTCACCGTGTCCGTCGCGGGCGCGGCGCTGGTGGCCACGCTCGGCCTGGCCGCCGGCTGGCTGTTCTCGCGCCGCCTGCTGGCCCCGCTGCACACCATCGGCCGGGCCGCCGCCCGCGCGGGCGAGGGAGACCTCTCCTACCGGATCCACGCCACCGGCCCGAACGACGAACTCCGCGCGCTCGCCGACACTTTCGACGACACCCTGGACCGGCTGGAGCGCTCCTTCGATGCCCATCAGCGCTTCGCCGCCAACGCCTCCCACGAGCTGCTCACCCCGCTGGCCACCACCCGTACCGCCCTGCAACTGGCGGCGGCGGACGACTCGGGCCGCGAACTGCTGCGGCTGGCCCCGCGCCTGGCCGCCGTCAACGAACGCAGCATCGAGATCGTGCACGGCCTGCTGCAGCTCGCCGGGGCCGAACACGCGCGGCCCGACAGCGAACCGGTCGACCTGGCAGCGATCACCGCCGGGATCTGCGAGGAACTGGCCCCACGCGCCCGGGCCGCCGGAATCGCCCTGGAGACCGACCTGGAGCCCGGCCGCCGGACGTTCACGGGAAACACCGCGCTGCTGCGCCGCCTGGTGCACAACCTCGTCGACAACGCGCTCACGCACAACGTCCCGGCGGCGGGCACGGACGACGGCTGGGTGCACGTGGCGGTGTTCGGCGGCCACGACGGACAGGTGTCGCTGGAGGTCTCCAACTCCGGTCCCCCGCTGGCCCCGGAGCACACCGACCGCCTCTTCGAACCGTTCCACCGGGCCGCGCCACGCGTGCGCAGCGACCGGACCGGACACGGTCTGGGCCTCGCCATCGCCGACGCGGTGGTGCGCGCACACCACGGCACGATCACCGCCGTCGCCAACCCCGACGGCGGCCTGACGGTACGGGCGGATTTCACCGAGGATGCGTGAGTCGGCGGACGTACACCGGCTCTGACGTGCTCTTGTCCCACACGATCACTGGCTGAATACTGCACGGCCACGGGGTCAGTGGTGCTGATGAGGCTGATGTTTCTGACGCGACCGATGCGTTGTCGCGCCTGCAGATGGCCGAAAGTGCACGAGCCCCGGCCGCACCGCCCGCACCGCAGCACCGCCCGCACCGCACGCACCACCCGCACCGCACGCATCTGTCCCATCGGACTATCCAAAGGATTCACGTGCCGAGCCAAGCGAGAAGAAGACGTGCCGCGGCCATAGCCGTGATCGCGGCACTGGCGACGACCGGAGCCGCCGTACCGGCGACCGCCGGTCCACAGACCGCGCAAGAAGCGGCAGAGGCGGCGAAGGCCGCCGCCCCGCACCGCGTACAGCTGATCACCGGCGACGTGGTGGAGGTGACCTCGGGCCACGTCACCGGCTTCGACCCCGCGCCGGGCCGCGAGAACATCCCCGTCCACCTGCGCGAGGACGGCGACCGCAGCCTGGTCGTGCCGCTGGACGCCCAGCGGCTGATCACCACGGGCACGGTCGACGAACGTCTCTTCGAGGTAACGGGTCTGGACACCGAGGCGGCGCGCGCCTCCTACCGGAACGGCCTGAAGGTCATCGTCGGCTACACGGACGCGGCCGCCGCCGCCACGGCCCGCGCCGAGGTCGCCGCGGCGGGTGGTACGAAGGTGCGCCGGACCATCGGGGCGTTGAACGCGCAGGCCGTCACCACGCCGGGCCGCGACCTTCCACAGCTGTGGAAGGCGCTGACACGAGCCGGCGGAGGCGGCGACGACACCGCCCGGCGCACCGCCGCCGGCATCGACCGGGTGTGGCTGGACGGCACGGTCACCTCCCAACTCGACGTCAGCGTCCCGCAGATCGGCGCGGACCAGGTGTGGGCCGCCGGGTACGACGGCACGGGCGTGAAGGTCGCCGTGCTCGACACCGGCGTCGACGAGACCCACCCGGACCTCGCCGGGCAGCAGATCGCGGAGAAGAACTTCTCCGCGTCGGCCGACGCCAAGGACCGTCAGGGTCACGGCACGCATGTCGCGTCCACCATCGCCGGTACCGGGGCCAAGGCCGGCGGCGCGTACAAGGGCGTCGCGCCCGGTGCGCGCCTCATCGACGGCAAGGTCCTCGACGACTCCGGCAGCGGCAACGAGTCGGACATCATGACCGCCATCGAGTGGGCGGTCGGCGAGGGCGCCGACATCATCAACATGAGCCTGGGCGGCCCGGACGCGCCCGGGGTCGAACCGCTGGAAGAGGCGGTCAACCACTACAGCGAGACCGCGGGCGTCCTCTTCGCGATCGCCGCGGGCAACGAGGGCCCCGGCGCGAGCACCATCGGCACGCCCGGCGCGGCCGACCGGGCGCTGACCGTGGGTGCGGTGGACGGCGACGACGCGATGGCGGCGTTCTCCAGCCGGGGCCCGCGGCTCGGCGACGGCGCGATCAAGCCGGACGTGACGGCTCCCGGTGTCGACATCACCGCCGCCTCCGCACCGGGAAGCGCCATCGCCACCGAGTACGGCGAGAACCCGGAGGGTTACGTCACCATCTCGGGCACCTCGATGGCCACGCCCCATGTCGCGGGCGCGGCGGCCCTGTTGAAGCAGCGCAACCCCGACTGGCGGGCCGCCGAGCTCAAGGGGGCCCTGACCGCCTCCGCCAAGGACACCGGTTTCACCGCCTTCGAGCAGGGCTCCGGCCGCATCCAGGCCGACCGGGCCGTGGAGCAGACGGTGCACGCCGAGCCGGTCTCGCTGAACTTCGGCAGCGTCGAGTGGCCGCACGACGACGACCGGCCCGTCGTGCGCACGCTCACCTACCGCAACTCCGCCGACGCCGACGTCACCCTGAACGTCACTACGGGCGGCACGGGGCCGGGCGGCACAGCGGCCCCCGAGGGCATGTTCACCGTCAGCCCCGCCGAGGTCACCGTCCCGGCGGGCGGGACCGCCGAGGTCGCGGTGACCGCCGACACCTCGGTCGACGCCCCCGACGGGCAGTACAGCGCGGCCGTGGTCGCCACCGGAGGCGGGCAGTCCGTCCGGAGCGCCGCAGCCGTCGAACGCGAGACGGCCTCGTACCCCGTACAGCTCCGGCATCTGGGGCGCGACGGCAAGGACGCGACCGCCTTCCAGACGTACGTCACCGGCCTGACCGGCGAGGCGGCGGGCCAGGAGTTCCCCCTCGACGAGAAGAGCGCGTCGGCCGAACTGCGGCTGCCAGTGGGCGAGTACAGCGTCCACGGGATCGTTCTCGCCGACCGGGCCGACACCACGAAGGGCGCCGACTGGATCGCGCAGCCGAAGCTGACGGTCGACGGCCCGCAGGACGTCACGCTCGACGCACGGACGGCGAAGCCGGTCGACATCACCGTCCCCGACCGCAGGGCGACGGCGCGGCAGACGCACGCCGGCTACACGCTCAAGGTCGACGGCTCGGACCGGAAGTTCGCCTGGCGGCTGCCGTCCTTCGAGAACTTCCGCTCGGCGGGGCTCGGCCCCGACATCACCGACGGCTCGCTCCAGCAGCTGTGGGACGCGCACTTCGCCTCCGGCGAGAACACCCAGTACTCACAGATCCACGGCGGTCCGGTGACCCGCCCCGCGACCGGTTACACCCAGCACCCGCGCAGCCGGGACTTCGCCCGCCTGGTCGCCGGACTCGGGGAGCCGGTGGCGGGCAAGGACGCCTTCCTCACCCCGCTGGGCCTGCTGCCGACGGCCGGCTTCGGCCTCTCCTCGGGCCGCACGCTGCCGAGCCCGAACACACAGACGCTGTATCTGGCGGGAGCCACCGGGACGAAGTGGTACGTGGGCTTCGAGCAGCTCGGCGACACCCTGCCGAACGGCTGGCAACTCACCGACAGCCGTTACGGGTTGAGCAACGAGACCTTCCGGCCGGGCCGGACCTACCGCACCGCCTTCAACACCGGCGTCTACGGTCCGGTGCTCGGCGACATGCAGGGCGTCAGCCGTTCCGGCGACACGCTCTACGCGTTCCTGAACATGTTCTCCGACGGCCAGGGACACGACGGCTACACCACTGTGGAAAGCGCCCGCACCACGCTGCACCGGAACGGCGAGAAGATCGCCGAGAACGACGACGACCTGAGCGTCAGCTCCTTCCCGGTGCCGGCCGAGGACGCCGAGTACACCCTCGGCACCTCGGTCACACGCAGCCCGAAGATCGCCCGGGTCGGCACCCGGATCGACGCCTCCTGGACGTTCCGCTCGCGTTCCGGCGACGACGGCGACCTGCCGGTCTCCGTGGTGCGCTTCCGGCCCGATGTCGACCTGCGCTCGCAGGTCCGGGCGGGCCGCCCGGTCTCCGTACCGGTGGAGATCCAGGGTGCGGCGGCCGGGAGCGGTCTCCGGTCCCTCAAGGTCGAGGCGTCGTACGACAACGCTGTCAGCTGGCAGAGGGCCCCAGTCATCCTCGGCAGGGCACTCCTGCTGGCACCCGCCGAGGACCGGACGGTCACGCTGCGCGCCGAGATCGTCGACCGGCAGGGCAACACGTCCACGCTGACCTTCCACGACGCGTTCGCGGGCCGCTGAGGGAGGGAGGCAGGGGCCCGAAAGAGCGGGTGGAGGGCAGCGGGAGCCGGGGGGTTCCCGCTGCCCTCCACCGCTCGACGGCTCAGCCGATCGACGGCTCGACGGCTCGACCGATCGACCGATCGACCGATCGACCGATCGACGGCTCAGCCGCTCAGCCGCTCAGCCGACCGGATGGGACCGGAACCGCCGCCGGTACTCCGTGGGCGTCGTGTTCAGCCGCCGCCGGAACGCCCGTACCAGCGTGTCCACCGTGCCGAACCCGCAGACGGACGCGATGCGTTCGAGGGTGGCGTCGGAGGACTCCAGTTCGTTACGGGCCTTCTCGACCCGGACGGACTCGATGTAGGCGTGCGGGGTCATGCCGAGCTCGGTCTTGAAGAGCCGGGTGAGGTGGCGATCGCTGACATGGGCGTACTCCGCGAGGTCCACGACGGTGAGCCGGCGCCCGATGGTGCGCAGGATGTGGTGGCGGAGGTCCTCGATGCGCCGGGTCGCCGAGATCCGCTCCAGCGGAACGCTGAACTGGCTCTGCCCGCTCTGCCGCTTCAGGTACATCACGAGCTGACGTGCGACGCGCAGGGCGACGGCCTCGCCGAGGTCGTCGGCGATCAGGGCGAGGGACAGATCGAGGCAGGCGCTGATCCCGGCCCCGGTCCAGACGTCGCCCTCGCGGATGAAGATCGGGTCGGCGTCGACCTCGATCTCCGGGTGCTCGACGGCCAGTTGCCGCGCGGTCGACCAGTGGGTGGTGGCGCGCTTGCCGTCGAGCAGTCCGGCGGCGGCCAGCAGATGCGCCCCGACGCAGACGGAGGTGACCCGCCGGGTGCGCGCCGCGAGTTCCTTCACCCGCTCCACCAGCTCGGGGTCGACGAGGGCGTGCACCCGCCGCTCGCTGTCGACCTCCACCGAGCCGGGGACGATGAGGGTGTCGATGCTCCGCCGGGCCGCCTCATCGAAGGTGAGGTCCGGGAGGATGCGGACCCCGGCCCCGGTGGTGACCGGCTCCAAGGAGGCTGCGGCCAGGACGACTTCGTACCCCGCAGCGTCGTCGGTCTCGCGCCGGGCGAGCGAGAACACCTCCGGCGGCCCGGTGACGTCGAGCAGGTCGACGCCGTCGAAGAGGACGATGACGACGAGCCGTCCGACGATGTCCATGGATGGGCCTCCTGACGCCGACAGCCCACGCGGATGTCGGTATCTGCATGTTAGACGTCATTGTGGACATCACGGCCGGGCCCTAGCGTCTAAGACAGCTCGCCACCCGAGCTCAGCTCGCTCGCCCTCCCCCGACGTACGGCCCCGAGGCGGTACACCCATGCCCCGGACCGGCCATCCCGCGCGACCTCAACGGTCGGCAGGCATCGCCACCCTCGGCGACCTGCACGGGGCCGTCGTCGCCGCCCAGAAGGAGATCACCCCATGAAGCTGCTCCGCACCGCCACCCTGATCGGCCTCACCGCCGTTCTCGCCGCCACCGCCACCGCGTGCGGAGGGAGTTCACGGGCCGATGCCGCGACCGACAAGAAGACGAACACCGCCTCCGGGAACGTCGCCGAGAAGACGACGACACTGCGGGAGCTCAACAAGCTCGACGAGACCCCCGCCACGCTCACCGACGCGACGCTGATCCTCGTCGACTACCAGAACACCTACACCGAGGGCGTGATGGAACTCGACGGTTGGAAGCCCGCCGTGGACAACACAGCGGCCCTACTGAAGCGCGCCCGCGCGGCCGGCACACCGGTCATCCACATCGTCGACAAGGGATACGACCTCACGTCCGAGGCGGGCCAGATCATCCCGGCCGTGAAGCCGGTCGAGGGCGAACCGGTCGTCGAGAAGAGCGTCCCGAACGGCTTCCACGGCACGAACCTCGCCGACGAGGTCGAGAAGGCCGGCCGCAAGAACGTCATCATCGCCGGGTTCATGACCAACATGTGCACCCTGTTCACGACCCAGGGCGCGTTCATCAACGGCAACAACCCGACCGTCGTCGCCGACGCCTCCGCGACCCGTCCACTGCCGCTCAAGGGCAACCCGAACGGCATCCCGGCTCAGCAGCTGCACGAGTCGGCTCTGGCCACGGTCCAGGACCTGTACGGGGTGGTCGTCCCGACGCAGAAGTCCCTGAAGTAGCCCGTTCCCGTCCCGTCCGCCCGGAGCCGCCGTGCGCGCTCCGGGCGGACGAGACGCCTCAGTAGGGTTTCCGGGTGACCCAGGAAACCCAGGAACCCCAGAACAACAACAACGCACCCGACGCCCATCTGCCCATGCTGACCACCGGCCGGGCCGACCACCTGCGCCGCCTGGTGGCCGACGACCTGAGCGCGCGGGACGGCGCGCCCGCCCGGGTGGAGGGGGCCACAGCCGTACGCGAACGCTCCACGCACCACCTCACCGCCCTGGCGCAGCGCTGCGGGGCGGAGGACCCGGAGCACTGGCCGGCGCTGATAGCCCAGCACTTCACGTCCCTGGACGCGGTGGCGCAGGGCGGCGAGAGCACCGAGGAGCTGCTGCGCCGAACCGTCCTGCGCCTGCTGCCGGCCGAGGCTCTCACGGCGGACGAAGAGGCCGGCTACGGCTACGCCCGGCAGCCGGCGGACGGCCTGGTGACCGCCCTCGCCCTGGACGCCCCCGACTCCGTACGCATGCTCACGGATGCGGACGTCGACCGCGCGGGTCTCGACGCGCTGCAGGCGGCGGGCCGGGCGAACCTGCTGGCCGAACCGGTGGAGCACGAGGAGATCCGTACGCCGTCGGGGGCGCTCCTGCACTCGGTGTACGGCGACTCCCACTTCGTGGCGAGCAAGGCGCTCGTCCTGGGCGACCTGGCCCGCTCCCTCACGGGCCGGGACCTGCCGGAGGCCGGGGCGCTCGTCGTCGTACCGACCCGGCATCTGCTGGCGTTCCACCCCATCGAGGACGCCACGGTGGTGGACGCGGTCAACGACCTGGGGATGTACGCCATGGGCGCGTACGAGGACGGGCCCGGATCCCTGAACCCGCTGCTGTACTGGTGGCGACGGGACGGCCTGGTCTGCCTGACCTCCGTCGACGAGAAGACCCGCGCAATGGAGGTCGCACCGCCGCCGGAGCTGATGGACCTGATGCGGAGGCTGCACGCGGAGGGTGGGCCCGCAACGGAGCCCCCCGCCCCGAACCCCGCACCCGACATCGCTGAACTGGCCGCAACAGCAACCAGGTTCACCTCCGCCCTCGCTCAGGACCCGGCCGCACTCCCCGAGGCCTTCCGCGCGGCGACGGCCCACGCACTCGCCCACGGCGCCGAGGACCCCGACGGCGCGAAGCTGGAGACCTGGGAGGCCTGGGTCACCGCGATGCAGCTCGGCGACGCCCTGTTCGCCACGGCCCTCCCGCACGGGGGCCCGGCGGAATTCCGCATCGGCGACCGCGTGATCCCCCTGCCCGCCACCGGCCCGTCCCCGCACACGAACGGCCGCGCCTGGCTGGACGCCTTCTGGCTCGCCCTCGTCTGCCGCGAGGGCGACCGCCTGACCCGGCTGGCACGGTTCCCCCTGGACGACCTGCGCCGCGCGGAACCGTCGCAGGACGCCTACCTCTTCCACTGGATCGACACCCTCCAGACCTACTGGAACGGGCAGTCCATGGACGACATCGTCCAGAAGCTCATCGCGACGATGGAGACGTCCGAGCCCAAGGTGGCGACGCGCACCGCGCCCGAACTGCTGAACCAGATCGACTACCAGCCCGCCGCCCTCTTCCACCGCCTCATCACCCGCAACCATGAGGCGTTCGCGGAGACCCTCACCGAGGCTGTGGCCCACCACGACCGCTACTGGACCGGCTCACCCGACCCCCGCAGCCACGTGGCGCTCGGCCCCCTCGCCCTGGCCTGCCTGGCCCACGACGGGGACTTCCCGGTGGACGCGACACTGCCGCGCCTGCCGAAGCACCTGATCAGCCGGACGTGGTGCGGGGAGTTCCCGACCTGAGCGACGGGGAACGGCCGCGGCCGCGCGGAAATCCACGCGCGGCCGGGCCGCCCGGGTGATAGATCTCCCCGACATGACCGATCTCGTGACCGCGCGGCTCCTGCTCCACCCCATGTCCATCGACGAGGCCGAGAAGCTGGTGGCGAACGAGCCGGACGACAGCGTCCGATGGGCCCCGGAGTACCCCACCGAAGGGGACGTGTCGGCGGCCGGACGCTTCCTGAGGACGTACGGGAGCACCGGTGACCCCAGCCCGTTCGGCCCGTACCAGATCTGCCTCCGCGCGGACCGCCGGACGATCGGCGGCGTGGACTTCCACGGCCCTCCGGACGAACACGGCAGCGTCACGATCGGCTACGGCCTCGTCCCGTCGGCCCGGGGCAAGGGTTACGCCTCCGAAGCCCTGCGCGCCCTGCTGTCGTTCGCGCGCTCCCAGGGCGTCGCCTCGGTGAAGGGCGACGCCGACCACGACAACACGGCGTCCCAGCACGTGATGACCGCGGCCGGCATGCGACCGGCCGGCGAGGACGAACGCGTCAAGTACTTCGCCGTCACCTGGAGTCCGTGAAGCCCGGGCCCCGTGCGCTACGTTCCGGGCCGACGCTGCTGTCCAGGAGCGGTTCGAGCGCTTGCTGGACGACCACGGTGGGACAGCCGGGCTCCACAAGCAGCCGGTGTCGGCTGCCGGGGATGACGAGACCTGGGCCGAGGACCTGGAGCGGGCGGTGGTCTGCTTGAGCCGACAGGACTTCGGCTTCGCCTGCACCTTGCTCGACCGGTGGCTGCGCCGCGTACCGCCGCGTGAACTGGACGAGCGAGGTCAGTATCTGTACGCGCGGACTCTGACGCTGTTCGGCGATATGCGACGCCTGCAGGGCTCGTTCTGCGATCTCATCACGGCATCGAGCCTGTACGCCGACGCGCGCAGCCTGTTCGTCGGCCTCCGCGTCCCACGTCGTGCGGCCCAGATCGAGCTGTCACTGGCCGTCGTCGAGGAGATGTCCGGCCAACTCGCCTCTGCGGCATCCCGGTACGAGGCACTGGCCGAGGACGACCGCCTCAGCAGGCGTGACCGTGTTCGGGCCCGGCTCTGGATCGGCACCGCCCTGTCCAAGCAAGGCCAAGCCGACTCGGCCATCGTCCTCATGCGGTCGGCTGCCCGGGAGTTCTACGACCTCACGGAACCGGAGGACTGGGCGGTGGCCCAGCAGAAGCTCGCGCTGGCCCATCGCGGAGCGGGCGACCTCACGCACGCCCTCCGCTTCATCGAAACGGCTCGCTCGGCCGGACGTCCGAACTCTCCGTTGGAGCATGTGCAGCTCGACACCGCTCATGCTCACATCCTGCTGTCCGACCCGGCGACCGCCGGAGAAGGGGAGGAGACCCTCGACAGAGCAGCCGCCACCGCCGGCCGACACGGACTGGGGCACCAACTGCGCAGCATCATGACCATTCGTGACAGCCAGGAGTACGCGTGAACCCGATCACCGACGCGGACAGAGACGGCGCCCGGATTCTCTGGGACTTCAATGTGCTGAAGCAGCCGGTCCGCCCATGTTCGGCCGCGCTGGCCCTGGGCGGCTGCGACATCGGGGTCGCGGCCGCCGCAGCCGATCTCTACCGGGCCGGGTTGTTTCCCACGGTGGTCTTCTCGGGCGGCATCATGCCGGCCACCCGTGGACGTTTCCCTCGCGGCGAGGCCGTCCACTTCCGCGAGAGAGCGATCGCCTTGGGCATACCGGAAAATGTCGCTCTGCTGGAGCCGCATGCGACCAACACCGGGGAGAACATCAGCTTCGGCCGCAAGGTGCTCACGCACGGCGGGACTGTGGTTCGGTCGGTTCTGCTGATCTCCATGCCCTACATGCAGCGGCGTGCGTACGCCACCTGTCGCAAGCAGTGGCCGGACGTCGACCTCGTGTGCGCTTCCCAACCGGTGACCTTCGACGACTACGCCAAAGCGCAGGACGACGAGGCGGAATTCATCGCCATGATGATGGGCGACACGCATCGGGTCATGGAGTATCCGCACCGTGGCTTCGCCATCGAGCAGGAGGTTCCGGAGCATGTCCGCGACGCCTTCGAACGCCTCCGGAAGCGCGGATACGACACCTGGCTGCTCCCCGGCTGACCGAAGGTCCACAACCCCGGTGGGCACCCTCTGCGCCATCCACCAGCCCAATCTCACTACTGAACCAGCCCGCACTGGGCCCGCTTGAGTCAAGCCCTTCATCCGCTGAAAGTCCTGGTCATGCCGGGTCGTGCGCGGGCGCGACCCGGTGCGTTCCGGTACACCTCGACACGCCGTCGACCGGGTCGCGCCCGACCGCGACTTGGTGAAGCGCGACATCAACTACTCAAAGAAACAAGAGAAATAACCAACCCCACCCGACCCGACCCCGGCAGCCACCCGACGCACCCCAGGGGCCTCGGTGGGTGCCTTGGGGCTCCGTCACCCACACGGGTGAGGTTTGCCAACTCGGCTCGCTTTCGGCCCGGTTGCCCGGCATATGCTCACGCCAGCGACAAGACCACACCGGACATACGTCGGCCCCCGACCGGGAGTGCAATCCCAACCGAGGGCCTGACCACCAAGGAAGAAAGCCGCTTCCCCGATGGATACCCAGCAGAATACTGCGCTCCTGCGCGCCCTGGCAGAGATTCCCGGGCCTCTCCCGGCCCGAGGCGTGATCCACATCGAGATCCCGCACACCACCCACTTCACCGTGGTCGGCAACCACCTCGCCCAGCACCCCGACCTCAGCTGCACCGCCGTCGGCCTCGCCGTACGCATCCAGTCACTGCCCCAAGGAACCAGGGTCGGCATCAAAGCACTCGCCGCCCGCTGCAAAGAAGGCGAAAAACGCATCGCCGCCGCCCTGCGCGAACTGGAAACCCACGGCTACCTCCAACGCGCCCGCGACCGACGCCCCAACGGCAAATTCATCACCCGCACCGTCTTCTGCAACCAGCCCACCGCACTGCTACGCCCCCACCCGGCAGCCCCGTCGCCGGAACCGGAACCCGAACCGGAGCCGATGCCCACGCCGCCCGCACCGCCCGCACCGCCCGCGCAGGAAGACCCCGTACCGCCCCCGCTACCGCTCGTACCGCCCCCGACCGCGCCCAAGCCCCCGCGCAAACCCCTCCCCCAACCCAGCGAACTCACCCCGGAACTCCAGCACGCAGCCACCACCTTCCTCAGCGACCTCCCCCGCCACACACCCCAGTTCACCCTCTCCGAGAACGACATCCACCGACTCGCCCCCGCAGTCGCCGCCTGGCTCGAACGCGCCGCCCACCCCGACACCATCCGCCGCACCCTCACCGACGACCTGCCCAACCCCCTCAACCACCCCGCCAGCCTCCTCAAATACCGGCTCACCGAACTCCTCCCACCCCCACCCCCCGGCACCCACGACCTCACCACGCTCGACGCACTCACCCACCGCCCCCGCATCACCGTCACCCCCTTCCAGACATGCGACGACTGCGACCGCGCCTTCCGCTCCCCCACCCCCGGCCACTGCCGCGACTGCCGCGAAACCCGCGCACACCACGAGCACCGAACCGACGACATGCCAACCGCAGCGTGAAGCGTCGCAACCAAGAAAGGGCGACAGGCCCGCAGGCCCGCCGCCCCTCCACCCCGTCACATGACGGGCTACTGCTACTGCTACTGCTACTGCTACTGGATGACCGTGATCCGGTCCGTCGCCGGCGGGGCCAGCGGGGCCTCGGCCGTGGAGTGGGCCGCCAGGTAGGCGTTGAACAGGTCCAGGTCGGACGCGCCGACCAGCTTGTTCGTGCCTTCGCCGAGGGCCGCGAAACCGTCGCCGCCGCCCGCGAGGAACTCGTTCATCGCGACACGGTAGGTGCGCGCCGGGTCGATCGCCTCGCCGTTCAGCTCGATGCTGTCGGCGACCACGCGGTCCGCGCCGCTCTTCGTCAGGTCGAGCGTGTAGGTGAGGCCCTTGGAGACCTGGAGGATCTTCGGGCTCGCCTCGTTGCCGCCGCTGACCTGCTGCTGGAGAGCGGTGACCAGCTGGGCGCCGGTCAGGTCGACGACGTTCATCATGTTGGTGAACGGCTGCACGGTGAACGCCTCGCCGTAGGTGACGACCCCGTCGCCCTCACTGCCGGACGCCGCGTACACCAGGTCCGCGCGGATACCGCCCGGGTTCATGAACGCGACTTCCGCGCCGCCCTTGTCGGCCGGGGCGAGGCCTTCGAGCTGGGCGTCGGCGATGACGTTGCCGAGCGGCTTCTCGGGGGCCGTGGAGCCGCGGCCGTTGATGTCGGCGGTGATCCAGCCCTGCGGCGCGTTCGCGATCGGGGCCGCCAGCTTGTTCCAGCGGTCGATCAGGCGCGTCATGTCGGCGGCCTTGGGCTGGTCCCGGGTCACGACGTGGTTCGCGGACTTCACCGACGTACGGACGATGTCGTTGGTACGGCGGTCGTAGGTGAGCGTGGTGTCCGTGTAGAGCTTGCCGAACGACGAGGCCGAGGTGACCATGCGCGGCTTGCCGGACGGGTCCGGGACAGTGCACACGTACGCCTGGTGGGTGTGGCCCGTGACCAGGGCGTCCACCTTCGGCGTGATGCCCTTGGCGATGTCGACGATCGGGCCGGAGATGCCGTCGCCCGCGCCGGGGCTGTCGCAGTCGTAGTTGTACGAGGTGGAGGCCGGGGCCCCGCCCTCGTGGATCAGGGCCACGATGGACTTGACGCCCTTGCGGTCCAGCTCCTTGGCGTACTTGTTGATCGTCTCGACCTCGTCGTGGAACTTGAGGCCCTTGACGCCGTTCGCGGTGACGATGTCCGGCGTGCCCTCCAGGGTCACCCCGATGAAGCCGATCTTGACGCCGTTCTTCTTCCAGATGGTGTACGGCTTCAGCAGCGGCTTGCCGGTCTTCTCCTTGGTGACATTGGCCGCGAGGTAGGGGAAGTCCGCGCCCTTGAACTTCTTGCCCTTCTCGTAGCAGCCCTCGACCGGGTGACAGCCGCCGTTCTGGAGGCGGGCCAGCTCGGTCGCGCCCTCGTCGAACTCGTGGTTGCCGACGGCCGTGACGTCCAGGTCGAGCTTGTTCAGCGCCTCGATCGTCGGCTCGTCGTGGAAGAGGCCCGACAGCAGCGGACTCGCGCCGACCATGTCGCCGCCGGCCGCCGTGACGGAGTACGGGTTGCCCTTGCGCGCGGTGCGCAGCGAGGTCGCCAGGTACTCGACGCCACCGGCCGGGATCGCCTCGACGGTGCCGTCCGCGTGCGTCTTGTCGACCGTACCGGCGGAACCGGCCGGCGGCTCCAGGTTGCCGTGCAGGTCGTTGAACGACAGCAACTGCACGTCGACGGTGCGGGACTTGTGGCCGTTCCCGTGGCCATGCCCGTGGCCATGCCCGTGCCCGTTGCCCCGGTCATGGGCGCCGGCCGGCATCGCGGCGACGAGCGCGCCCACGGTGGCCAGACCGGCCGCGGCGGCGAGCACCCGCCGCGTCGCACGGTTCTTCTGCGGAGTCGCTGACATCGGTCCCCTTGTGTGTCAGTGGTGTCGCTGGTCTCGGTGGTATCGCTGGTGTCAGGTCTGGAATCCTGCGTGCCGCAGCCTAGAGTCAACGCGCGTAGCGCAACAGGTGTTCGGGGTTACGGACTGGTTGCCATCCGGCCAAATGGCTCGTCAGAAACAGCCCACGAGCGCCCGGGTCACCCGTATGGCTCATATATCCGGGCAGAAACGTCACCGCATGCATCGCCACCGGAAGCCTGTACGCCATGGAGAACGAACTCGCGGCCACGGCGAAGGTTCCGGGCCAGCAGCAGCCGTCGGCAGAACTTCCCGCCGGGCCTCCCGCCGGCCTTCCCGACGGCTTCCTCGACATGGTCGACGACCTCAAGGCGATCGTCCGCGGCGCCCATGTCCGAGCACAGCTCAAGGTCAACACCGAGATGCTCCGGATGTACTGGGAGATCGGGCGGACCATCCTGGAGCGCCAGAGCGGTGAAAGGTGGGGTACGAAGGTCATCGAGCGGATCGCCACGGAGCTGCGGACGGAGTTCCCGCAGCAGCGGGGATTCAGCCGGTCCAACCTTCACTACATGCAGCAGATGGCCCGGACCTGGCCCGATTCAATTGTCCAACAGCCTGTTGGACAATTGCCCTGGGGCCACGTCGTCCTCCTCATGGGCAAGTGCGCGACCCGTTTCGAGCGGGACTTCTACGCCCAGCACGCCGTCCACCACGGCTGGTCGCGTACGCATCTGGAGTCGGCGATCCACCGGCAGCTGCACCTCTCCGAAGGGGCTGCCGCGAACAACTTCGACGTCAGCCTGCCCGGCAAGTCCGACGCCGTGCGGCAGATCCTCAAGGACCCCTACCGCCTCGACTTCACCGAGCTCACGGGCCGGCCGGCGGAGCGCGATCTGGAGGACGCGCTCGTCGACAACCTCGTCCGGTTCCTGACCGAGCTGGGCGTCGGGTTCGCCTTCGTCGGACGCCAGTACCCGATCGTGGTCGGCGACTCCGAGTACCGCATCGATCTCCTCTTCTACCACTGCAAGCTGCACTGCTACGTCGTGCTGGAGCTGAAGACCCGCAAGGCGCGGGCCGAGCACTTCGGGCAGCTCGGGTTCTACGTCTCGGTGGTGGACGACCTGGTCAGGGACAAGGAGCGGGACGAGCCCACGCTCGGCATCCTGATCGCCGAGAGCCGGGACCGGGCCATGGTGGAGTACGCCCTGCGCGGGTACAACGCCCCGCTGGCCGTCAGCACGTACGCCGGGCTCCCCGAAGGGGTACGGGAGCTGCTGCCCAGCGCGGAGGACCTCTCCCGCATCGCGGACCACGTCCTCAACGCCACGCCACCGCCCGAGGACGCCTGACCGCCCCTCCCACCCTGGGCCGCGCACCGGCCGGCCCCCACACAGGCCGCAGCACCGCAGCCCCGCCACCCCGCCGCGCCCCCGTCGGGCGCGCCCATCGCCGTACGCTCGGAGACATGACGACTGACGTACCCCTCCCCGCTCCCGGACGCGAGGTCCAGACCCTCGACGCACTCGACTCCGCGCAGGCCGACGCCGTCCTCGCCCTGCTCGCCGAGGCCGCTCGGTCCGACGGCCGGCAGGCGGTCTCCGAGCAGGGCAGACTCCGGATCCGGGGCGGACACCGCGACGGCGTACGGCACTTCCTCCTCACCGTCGACGGCGCGCTCGCCGGATACGCCCAGCTCGAGGACACCGACCCGGTCGAGGCCCCGGCCGCCGAGCTGGTCGTCCACCCCGACCGGCGCGGCAACGGGCACGGCCGGGCGCTCGGCGCGGCCCTCCTCGCCGCGACCGGCAAGCGGCTGCGGGTCTGGGCGCACGGCGGCAGCTCCGCGGCCCGCCACCTGGCCCAGGTCCTCGGCCTCTCCCTCTTCCGCGAACTGCGCCAGCTCCGGCGGAGTCTGATCCCGCTCGACCTCGCGGAGCCGGTGCTGCCCGAGGGCGTCACCGTACGGACCTTCGAGCCGGGCCGCGACGACGCCGCCTGGCTCGCCGTGAACCGGGCCGCCTTTGCTCACCACCCCGAGCAGGGGACGCTGATCCAGCAGGACCTGGACGACCGCAAGGCAGAGCCCTGGTTCGACCCGAAGGGCTTCTTCCTGGCCGAGCAGCACGGCGAGATCGTCGGCTTCCACTGGACGAAGGTGCACGCCGAGGAGCAGCTCGGCGAGGTGTACGTGGTCGGCGTCCTGCCCGAGGCCCAGGGCGGCGGCCTCGGCAAGGCGCTGACCTCGATCGGCCTGCACCACCTGGCGGCCCAGGCGCTGCCCACCGCGATGCTCTACGTGGACGCGGACAACACGGCGGCCGTGACGGTGTACGAGCGGATGGGCTTCACCACGCACGAGGTGGACCTGATGTACCGCACCGAGTCCTGAGGCCGTCGGACGCGACAGCTTCCGGAGCATCGCCGCCACAGAAGTACCGCACCCCACTCCGAAGAAAATCTATCGTGGCGGGAGTAGACATCTGGCCTTCGGCGGGGTTAGCGTTTTCCTCGTGGCCGGAGCGACAGGCGGAACGGCAGTGGAGCGAGGGAGCCGGAAACGGTGGGTTCCCCCACTGGCTGCCGGGCCGGGCGACCCCAGGGGTCGCACGTCACCACCGCCGCACGGCCGCATCCGCAGTACCGAAACGCTGAACCGCACGAGGTAAGGAGCAGACGCCATCAGGATCGCCTGAGCGAGGAAGACTCCGCTCGGGTACCGCAGGCCCCGGAACGGAAGGTGGTCCCCGGTCAAGCATCCGCGATCCCCGCTTCCCCGCCCTCCCGGGCGGACCGGCGGAACAGATGAGCCGGCGCAGTCGGCCGGCAGATGGTGTTGAAAGCTCGGGGCCCGAGCGCCGCAAGGTGCTCGGGCCCCCCGACGTGTCCCCGGAGAACCCGAAAAGGCCGAAGAAGCCGAGGAAGCCGCAGAAGAGGTGCTATGCCCCCTCGCAGTACCCGCCCCACCAACAAGCTCGACGATGACGACTACCCCGCCTACACCATGGGCCGGGCGGCCGAGATGCTCGGCACCTCCCCCGCCTTCCTCCGCGCGCTCGGCGAGAACCGCCTGATCACCCCGCTGCGCTCCGACGGAGGCCACCGCCGTTACTCCCGCTACCAGCTGCGCATCGCCGCCCGCGCCCGAGAACTGGTCGACCAGGGCACGAAGATCGAGGACGCCTGCCGCATCGTCATCCTCGAGGACCAGCTGGAAGAGGCACAGCGCATCAACGAGGAGCTGCGCGCCGACCGCGTACCGGTCCCGCCGAGCCCCTGACCGCTCCACCCGAACTCCACTGCGGGGCGGCGTCACTTGACGCCGCCCCACTTTTACACCACCCTTTCACTACTCAATTAGTGAAAGGGTGGTGCAGCGCATGGCAGCCGAGTCCGCAGCCGTCGAGTTCCGCATCGACCGGCGCAGCGGCGTCGCCACCTACCTCCAGATCGTCCAGCAGACCAAACAGGCCCTGCGCCTGGGCGTGCTCGAACCCGGCGACCGGCTGCCGACCGCCCGCGAGGTCGTGGAAGCCACCGCGATCAACCCGAACACGGTCCTCAAGGCCTACCGGGAGCTGGAGCGCGAAGGGCTCGTCGAGGCCCGCCGCGGGCTCGGCACCTTCGTCCGCAGGACGCTGGGCACGCTGGGGACGCTGGGCGGCGCGGCCGAGGCGACCGCCGCCGACGCACCGCTGCGCACCGAACTCGCCGACTGGGCCCGCCGGGCCCGGGCGGCCGGGCTGGAGAAGGACGACGTCGGCGCGCTCTTCACCGCCGTACTGGACAGCACGTACAAGGGGGACGAGGAACGATGACCGGCGTCGCGATCGAGGCACACGGCCTCGGAAGAACCTACGGGCGCAGGGGCGGCGGCCACCGCGCCCTGCACGACTGCTCGTTCCGGCTGCCCGCCGGGCGCGTCTGCGCCCTCGTCGGGCCCAACGGCGCGGGCAAGTCGACCCTGTTGAACCTGGCGGCCGGGCTGGACCGGCCCAGCGCCGGGTCGCTCACCGTCCTCGGCTCCGACCGCCCCGGCGACGTACGCGACCGCATCGCCTTCGTCTCCCAGGACAAGCCCCTGTACCCGCAGCTCACCGTCGCCGACACGCTATGGGCCGGGGCCGAGCTGAACCCCGGGCGCTGGGACCGCGCCACGGCCGATCGCATCGCCGGAACACTGCCGCACAAGGCCCGCGTCCGTACCCTCTCCGGCGGGCAGCGCACCCGGCTCGCGCTGGCCCTCGCGCTCGGCAAGCGGCCCGAACTCATGCTGCTGGACGAGCCGATGGCCGATCTCGACCCGCTCGCCCGGCACGAACTGATGGGCGTCCTGATGGCGGAGACCGCCGAGCACGGCACCACCATCGTGATGTCCTCGCACATCCTCACCGAGCTGGAGGGCGCCTGCGACTACCTCCTGCTCGTCGACGGCGGGCGCATCCGGCTCGGCGGCGAGGCCGAGGACATCGTCGGCGCGCACGCCCTGCTCACCGGCCGGGCCCGGGACCTTTCCCCGCACACCGTCGTCGAATCCCGCACGACGGGACGTCAGCTCACCGCACTCGTCAGGAAGGAGGGCCCCGTGGACACCGCCGACTGGGCCGTCACCCAGCCGTCGCTGGAGGAGCTGCTGCTCGCCCACCTCCGCTCCCCGGACGCCCCGCCGCTGCTCACGCCGAGCGCCTCGGCCGGAACGCATGCGGAGGTGGCGTCCGCATGAGCACCCTCACCCGCCCGAAGGACGCCGTCACCACGCCCCCGGCCACCCTGCGCGGGCCGGTACGCGTACTGCTGCGCCTGCACCGCAAGGCCCTCTGGGCGACGGGCGGCCTGCTGGTCATCGGCATCGGCATCGTCGTCGCCCTCCGCGTCTGGATGGCGTCCGCGAAGGAACTGTGCGCCGACGGCGACATCACCCCGTGCGGCGGCCCCGTCTACCAGCCCAGCTACGCCCGTACGTCCACCGAGGCCTTCCTGTCCGAAGGCGGCACCGTCCTGCTCCTGCTGGCCGGGCTCATCGGCGTCTTCGTCGCGGGCCCGCTGATCGCCCGCGAGCTGGAGAGCGGCACCTTCCGCCTGGCCTGGGCGCAGTCGGTCTCCCCCGCCCACTGGCTCGCCGCCCGGCTGGCCGTGCCCGCCGCCCTGACGGTCACCGGCCTGACCGTCCTGGCCATCGTCTACCGCTGGGGGCTGTGGGCGCTCCGCGGATACCCGTACTCACACGGGACCAACTGGTACGCATCCGGCATCTTCCCCGGCACCGGGCCCGCCCTCCTCGGCTTCGGGCTGCTCGCCGTGGCCGTCGGCGCGCTCTGTGCGGTCCTCGTCCGCCGCACGCTGCTGTCCATGTCCCTCACCGCCCTCGTCCTCGGGACGGTGGCCTTGGGCCTGGGCAAGAGGCGTTACGAGCTGTGGCCGACCGTCTTCCGCGAGAACGCCGATGTCGTGTCGTTCAACTCCGGCGACTGGGTCGTCGACATGGGCATGATCACGGCGTCGGGCCAGAAGCTGTACTGGCAGGACTGCTACGACGCCGACGGGGTGCAGGGCATCGAGGCCTGCATGCGCGGCCGGGGCGCCGTCGGCTACTTCGCCGAGCACCACCCCGCCTCCCACTACTGGCCCCTCCAGCTCGTCGAGACCGGCATCCTCCTCGCCCTCGCCGCCCTCGCCGCGTTCGCCGCCTTCCGGGTCCTGCGCCGCCTGCACGGCTGAAAGCGCTCCACAAGCCGTCGGCCCCACGAGGGGGTCGACAACTGCTGTTGGTTTGGTGTTCGTGAGTGGGTTGCAGCACCAGGGAGTGTGTCCGGTGGTGTGACGGGTGAAGATGAGAACAGGTGCTCCAAATCCGAATGGGTGACCTCGATGACGGCTGTTCGTTGTGCTGGGTGACGGGTTGTTCGGCTTTGGGGCGGGGGTGTGGTGGTGGGCGGTGTGCGCGCGTTGGCGGCGCCGTTCGTGGTGTCGGGCCCTTCGGGTGTGGCGGTGCGGGACCGTCTCAAACACCTCACCCCTCAGGACGAGCGGGTGTTGCGGGCGGTCGGTGAGCATCAGGGTGCGCTCGCTTCGCGTGATCTGAAGGTTCGCTGCGCGCAGGGCCTGGAACATGGTGCTGATACGTGGGCTGCGCGTAAGCGGGAGCTGACGAAGGTGTCGTCGTCGCGGATCGCCGGGGCGATCACCAAGGCCACCCATGATCAGTGGGCGCTCGCCCGTCGCGGCCAGGCCGCGCACATCCGGTCGCTGGAGGCCGGGATCAGAACACTGCGGCACCGCCTGTCAATCCCGGTCGGGACGAAAGGCACCAAACGCGCGACGGGCGGTTACCGGTCCAGGGGTGAGTGGTTTCAGAAGTCACGTCGCCTCACCACCCTGGAAGCACGGCACGCTGCCGCCGTCGCGGCCTGGCAGACGGGACGGGTGCGGGTCGTGCGGGGCGGCAAACGCCTCCTCAACACCCGCCACCATCTCGCGGTGGCTGGGCTCACCGAGGAGCGGTGGCGTGGGCGGTGGGAGGCGGAGCGCTGGTTCCTGGCGGCGGACGGCGAGTCGGGGAAGCGGTTCGCGAACGAGACGATCCGCGTCACCCCCACCGGCCAGGTCAGCATCAAACTCCCCGCCCCACTGGCCCACCTGGCCAACACCAAACACGGGCGCTACACCCTCACCTCGACGGTGGTGTTCGCGCACCGGGGTGTGGAGTGGGCCGACCGTATCCAAGCGAATCGGGCTGTCGCCTACCGGATCCACCTCGATGCCGCCCGGGGCCGCTGGTATCTCACCGCGTCCTGGCAACGCCCCCTCGTGCAGGCCATCCCGTGGGAGGCCGCCCGGGCCGGGGGTGTGATCGGGGTCGACACCAACGCCGACCACTTCGCCGCCTACCGCCTCGACACCCACGGCAACCCGGTCGGCGAACCACACCGCTTCCCCTACGACCTCTCCGGCACCACATCGCACCGCGACGCGCAGATCCGCCACGCCCTCACCCGCCTCCTCCACTGGGCCAAGCAGAGCGGTACCACGGGGATCGGTATCGAGGACCTCGACTTCAGTACGGAGAAGACCCGGGAGAAGCACGGCCGCCGCAAAAGATTCCGGCAGCTGATCTCCGGCATCCCCACCGGGAAACTCAAAGCCCGGCTGGTCTCCATGGCAGCCGAACAAGGCTTGGTCATCATCGCGGTCGACCCCGCCTACACCTCCATGTGGGGCGGGCAGCACTGGCAGAAACCGCTGACCACACCCCACCGAAAGATGTCCCGTCACGATGCCGCCGGTATCGCCATCGGGAGACGCGCTCTTGGACACCCGATCCGGCGTCGGACGGCACCGCCCCCACACGACCGGAGAGATCGTGTGCGGCATCGGACCGTCCAGGCCGCACCAGGTGCACGAGAGCGCGAGGGAACCCGCCCACCCGCCACGGACCACGCCCCCAGAGACGTGCCACCGAACGGGACGCGAAAGCGGCAACCCAGCGCACCCAAAACCGTTCGGGATGCGCCCAGAACACATCAGTGGATCCAACACCCACTCATGCACACTGGCCAGGAACGGTGGGCCCGGACGACGAACACCTAGACCGGCCCCCAGGGGCAGCCCCGGCTCACCGACCACGTACAGTCACCGCGCGCCCGAGCCGCAGTCATCCGCAGGCACACCGCTTCCTATACGTCATGTCGCCGTTACCGGCCATTCAGACGCCCTTGCGACGCTCACGGGATGCAGCCAGCTGTGCCCGCCCCCCGCCGCAACGGGAGAGCCCGGGGAAGCGCCTCCACCGGCGCCCCGGCCTCCCCGTCGGGCTCCCCCACCGGCTCACCCCGCCGTGACCCGGGGTTTCCCGGGCCTTCCGCGATCTTTCGCGGCTCCGACGCGCCCGCGGAGCCCTCCACGCGGAACAATGGGCCCATGAGCCAGCAGCCCAGCTCCGAGGTCCCGGTCCAGCCCGCAGCCCAGCCGTCCGTCGGCTCGCTCGCCGCGCACCGGCCGCACGCCACCCCCGCGTCCCACGGGGTCGGCTTCTCCACCGCCGCCGATCTGGATCCCGACCTCGACGCCGACGCGGACGCCTACGAGCCCGACCGGGACGGCGACGAGCTGCCCCAGGGCCGCTTCCTGGACCGCGAACGCAGCTGGCTCGCGTTCAACGAACGGGTCCTGGAGCTGGCCGAGGACCCGAACACCCCCGTCCTCGAACGGGCCAACTTCCTCGCCATCTTCGCCTCGAACCTGGACGAGTTCTTCATGGTCCGGGTGGCCGGCCTCAAGCGCCGCATCGCCACCGGCGTCGCCACCCGCTCCGCCTCCGGCCTCCAGCCCCGCGAGGTCCTGGACCTCATCTGGACCCGCTCGCGCGAACTCATGGCCCGGCACGCCGCCTGCTACCAGCAGGACATCGCCCCGGACCTGTCCGACGAGGGCATCCAGCTGATCCGCTGGCCGGACCTGACCGAGAAGGAGCAGGCCCGCCTGTTCACCTTCTTCCGGCAGCGCGTCTTCCCGGTCCTGACGCCGCTGGCCGTCGACCCCGCGCACCCCTTCCCGTACATCTCCGGGCTCTCGCTCAACCTCGCCGTCGTCGTCCGCAACCCGGTCAGCGGCCACCGGCACTTCGCCCGGGTCAAGGTCCCGCCGCTGCTGACCCGCTTCCTGGAGGCCTCGCCCCAGCGGTACGTCCCCATCGAGGACGTCATCGCGGCCCACCTGGAGGAGCTGTTCCCGGGGATGGAGGTGCTGGCGCACCACATGTTCCGGGTCACCAGGAACGAGGACCTGGAGGTCGAGGAGGACGACGCGGAGAACCTCCTCCAGGCCCTGGAGAAGGAGCTCATGCGCCGCCGGTTCGGTCCGCCGGTCCGCCTCGAGGTCGAGGAGTCCATCGACCCGTACGTCCTCGATCTGCTGGTCCGCGAGCTGAAGGTGTCCGACGCGGAGGTCTACCCGCTGCCCGGACCGCTCGACCTGACCGGTCTGTTCGCCATCGCCTCGCTGGACCGGCCGGAGCTGAAGTTCCCGAAGTTCATCGCGGGCACCCACCGGGACCTGGCCGAGGTGGAGTCCGCCTCCGCGCCCGACATCTTCGCCGCCCTGCGCGAACGCGACGTCCTGCTCCACCACCCGTACGACTCGTTCTCCACCTCCGTCCAGGCGTTCCTGGAGCAGGCGGCGGGCGACCCGGACGTGCTGGCCATCAAGCAGACGCTGTACCGCACCTCCGGCGACTCCCCGATAGTGGACGCCCTGATCGACGCCGCCGAGTCCGGCAAGCAGGTCCTCGTCCTCGTCGAGATCAAGGCCCGCTTCGACGAGCAGGCCAACATCAAGTGGGCCCGCAAGCTGGAGGAGGCGGGCTGCCACGTCGTCTACGGGCTCGTCGGGCTGAAGACCCACTGCAAGCTCTCCCTCGTCGTCCGCCAGGAGGGCGACACCCTGCGCCGCTACTCCCACGTCGGCACCGGCAATTACCACCCCAAGACGGCCCGGCTGTACGAGGACCTCGGCCTGCTCACGGCGGACCCGCAGGTCGGGGCGGACCTCTCCGACCTGTTCAACCGGCTCTCCGGCTACTCCCGCCGCGAGACCTACCGCCGGCTGCTGGTCGCCCCGAAGTCCCTGCGCGACGGGCTGATCGCACGGATCAACAAGGAGATCGCCCACCACCGCGCGGGCCGTCCCGCCTACGTCCGGTTCAAGGTCAACTCGATGGTCGACGAAGCGATCATCGACGCCTGCTACCGGGCCGCCCAGGCCGGCGTCCCCGTCGACATCTGGGTGCGCGGGATCTGCGCGATCCGCCCCGGCGTCGCCGGGCTCTCCGAGAACATCCGGGTCCGCTCCATACTCGGCCGCTTCCTCGAACACTCCCGGGTCTTCTCCTTCGGCAACGGCGGCGAGCCCGAGGTGTGGTTCGGCAGCGCCGACATGATGCACCGCAACCTCGACCGCCGGATCGAAGCCCTCGTCCGGGTCACCGACCCCGCCCACCGCGCCGCACTCAGCCGACTCCTGGAGACCGGTATGGCCGACACCACCGCCTCCTGGCACCTGGGCCCCGACGGGAACTGGACCCGGCACGCCACGGACGCGGACGGCCAGCCGCTGCGGCACGTCCAGGAAATGCTCATCGACGCCCGGAGGCGCAGGCGTGCGACGCCCTGACCAGCAGACGACGACCCGGCCGACCACGGGTCCCGCCCCGGCCCCCGGCACCACACCGGCCGCGCCGCCCGCCGGGGCCACGGGGACGGGGACGGGGGCAGGGGCGGGACCGGAGCGCCTCCCCGACGCCACGGGGACAGGGAGCCTCGCCGACCCCACCGACGCGGCCCGCCGCCCCGCCGACGCGGGCCGCCTACCGGACGCCGCCACCGGCTCCCGGCCCACCGGATCCCGGCCCACCGGCCCCCGGCCCGCCGCCGCCCGCCCCATCGGGGACCTGACCACCGAGGCGGTCCTCGCGCCCTACCTCCGGGGGCAGGCCGCGGACTTCCTGCGCAGCCTGCGCCTGCACCACGAGCACAGCGCCCCCGCGGAGTCCGGCGGCCACGACGCCGCGGCGGCCACCCGCGCACTGCGCCGCGCGGCCCGCCGGATCAGCGGCTCGCTGCACACCTTCCGGGCCGCGCTCGACCCGCACTGGGCCGATCAGCTCCGCGCCGAACTGGCCTGGCTCTCCGGCGTCCTCGCCCGCGAACACGCCTACGCGGGCCGCCTCACCCGGCTCGTCGAGGCCCTGCACCAGCTCTCAGGACCGGCCCTCCCCGCCGCCCGGGGCGCCCGCGCCGCCGGGGAGGGCGCCGCCTCCGACGCCCAGGGCCGCGCCGCCCTCGGGGTCGGGGCCGCGCGCGCCGGGGCGCTGCTGGAACGCCGCCTCACCCTCGCCCGGACCCGGTCCCACTCCGCGGCCCTCCAGGCGCTCGGCTCCTCCCGCTTCCACGCGGTCGCCGACGCCGTCGCGCTCCTGGCCTCCGACGTACCGCTGGCCCCCGGCACCGCGAGCCGGACCGCCGAGGCCCTGCTGGAGCCCGCCGAACGCGCCGAGCAACGCCTCCTCGCCGCCGTGGCCGCCCTCCCGCCCGCGGACACGGAGCCGTACAACGAGGCGCAGGACGCGGCGTGGCACCAGGCCCGCCTGCTGCTGCGGCTGCACCGGTACGCCCACGAGGTCGTCCTCGGCGCCGTCGACCCGGTCCTGGCCGCGCCGGGGCACGCCCTCGATCTGCACCGGGACGCCGTGGAGGCGGCCGGAGCGGCGGCAGCAGCGGCCCGCACCCCCCGGATCGCGCCGGCCACGGCGTACGCGCTGGGCGTGCTCCACGCGGACCAGCGCCACGAGGTGGAGGCGGCGCGGGCGGTGTTCCGGGAGACCTGGCCGTACGCCACCGCTCTGAGCGCCCCATGAGCGACGCGCCTCACGACTCCGCGGGCGGCACGCCCCACGGCCCCGTGATCCGCGCCGCGGGATGCGTGCTGTGGCGGCGCGGCCCGGGCGGCGGCAGCGTGGAGGTGTGCCTGGTACACCGCCCGAAATACGACGATTTCTCCTTCCCGAAGGGCAAGCTGAAGCGCGGCGAGGAGCCACGCGCCGCCGCCGTACGGGAAGTGCTGGAGGAGACCGGACACCACTGCGCCCCGGGCCCCCGCCTCCCCACCGCGCACTACGTGGTGGACGGCCGGCCCAAGGAGGTCGCCTACTGGGCGGCCGAGGCGACCGGCGGCTCCTTCGCCGCCAACGACGAGGTGGACCGCATCCTGTGGCTCGCACCCGACGCCGCCCGCGTCCGCCTCACCCAGCCCCGCGACGTCCAGCAGCTGACCGCGCTCCTGGACGTCCTGCCCCCGTCCTGATCAGTGCCTCCGGCAGGCCGCGCACCCGCCTGCCCGACACGGTTCACCTGCCGTTCACCCTCCCCCGTAGGCGGCTTCACCTGTTCTGCCTAATTTCGGACGTACAAGGTGCGCGGCGACAAGCCACAGCATCCCTCCTCATCGCACGCCGTCGTAGAACGAACTGACCACGGCGGCTCCTGGAAGGAACACCCGAAAGTGAAGCTTCAGCGCAAGAACCGGCTTCGTGCCACCGCGCTCGGTGCCCTCGCCGTCTCCGGCGCCCTGGTCCTCACGGCGTGCGGTTCGGACGACAACACCAGCGGCGGAACGGCCGGCGCCGGCGAGAAGACGACCGCCGCGTCGGACGTCGACTGCGGCAAGGCCAAGGGCCAGCTGCGCGCCTCCGGCTCCAGCGCTCAGAAGAACGCCATGGACCTCTGGGTCAAGAACTACATGGCCGCCTGTTCCGGTGTGGAGATCAACTACAACTCCTCCTCCTCCGGCGAGGGCATCGTCGCCTTCAACCAGGGCACCGTCGGCTTCGCCGGCTCCGACTCGGCGCTGAAGCCCGAAGAGGTCGCCGACTCCAAGAAGATGTGCAAGACCGGCCAGGGCATCAACCTCCCGATGGTCGGCGGCCCGGTCGCGGTCGGCTTCAAGCTGGAGGGTGTCGACAAGCTCACGCTGGACGCCCCGACCCTCGCCAAGATCTTCGACAGCAAGATCAAGAAGTGGAACGACCCGGCGATCGCCAAGCTGAACGACGGCGCCAACCTCCCCGACAAGGCCATCCAGGCCTTCCACCGCTCCGAGGACTCCGGCACCACGCAGAACCTCGGCAAGTACCTCGGCGCCGCCGCTCCGAGCGACTGGAAGTACGAGGCCGAGAAGAAGTGGCCGGCCCCCGGTGGCCAGGCCGCGTCCGGCTCCTCCGGCGTCGCCGCCCAGGTGAAGCAGGTCGACGGCGCGATCGGCTACTTCGAGCTCTCCTACGCCAAGTCCCAGGACATCACCACGGTGGACATCGACACCGGTGGCGCCGCCCCGGTCCAGGCCACCTCGGAGAACGCCTCCAAGGCCATCGCCGCCGCCAAGATCAAGGGCACCGGCAAGGACCTGGCGCTCGACCTCGACTACACCACCAAGGCCGAGGGCGCCTACCCGCTGGTCCTGGTGACGTACGAGGTCGTCTGCGACAGCGGCAACAAGGCCGAGACCCTCGACACGGTCAAGTCCTTCCTCTCCTACGCCGCCTCCGACGACGGCCAGAAGATCCTGACCGACGCCGGCTACGCCCCGATCCCGGCCGAGATCAACGCGAAGGTGCGCGAGACCATCGGCTCCCTCTCGTAACACCAGTGGGGGGGGGGGGGGGCCCCCCCGCCCCCCCCCCCCCCCCCCCCCCCCCCCCCCCCCCCCCCCCCCCCCCCCGGCGGGGGGGGGCCCCCCCCCCCCCCCCCCCCCCCCCCCCCCGCTCCCCCCATCCGGTGCACCGCCGCCAGGGGAGCACACCGCTCCCCCACACAGACCGGAAAGACCATGGCTTCCACCACACCGATAGACACGCCACCGGCACCGCCGGTCCCGCGGCCCGGCACCCGGGCCACCGGGCGCATGGGCGACAAGATCTTCCTGGGCCTCTCCCGCGGCTCGGGCATCCTGCTGCTCGTGATCATGGCGTCGATCGCCGTGTTCCTCACGTACCGCTCGGTGCTCGCCATCTCGAAGGACGAGGGCAACTTCCTCACCACCTTCGACTGGAACCCGGCCGGGGACCCCCCGGTCTTCGGCATCGCGGTCCTGCTCTTCGGCACCGTCGTCAGCTCGATCATCGCGATGGTCATCGCGGTTCCGATCGCTGTCGGCATCGCCCTGTTCATCTCGCACTACGCGCCGCGCAAGCTGGCCGCCCCCATCGCGTACGTGGTGGACCTGCTGGCCGCCGTGCCGAGCATCGTCTACGGCATCTGGGGCGCCCTCGTCCTGGTGCCGTACCTGGAGGGCCTCAACCTCTGGCTCGACCAGTTCTTCGGCTGGACGTACATCTTCGAGAAGACCGAGGTCGGCGTCGCCCGCTCGCTCTTCACCGTCGGCATCCTGCTCGCGATCATGATCCTGCCGATCGTGACCAGCGTCAGCCGCGAGGTCTTCCTCCAGGTCCCGAAGATGAACGAGGAGGCCGCGCTCGCGCTCGGCGCCACCCGCTGGGAGGTCATCCGCCTCTCGGTGCTGCCCTTCGGCCGCTCCGGCATCATCTCCGCCTCGATGCTGGGCCTCGGCCGGGCGCTCGGCGAGACGATGGCCGTCGCCACGGTCCTCTCCCCGAGCTTCCTCATCTCGCTGCATGTGCTCAACCCGGGCGGCGGGACGTTCGCCCAGAACATCGCGGCCAAGTTCGGCGAGGCCGACGCGTTCGGGCGGGACGCCCTGATCGCCTCCGGCCTCGTCCTCTTCGTCCTCACCCTGCTGGTCAACGGCGCGGCCCGGCTCATCATCGCCCGCCGCAAGGAGTACTCGGGGGCCAACGCATGAGCCACGCACCCACCGGCGTCATCGAGCGCCCGACGCCGCCCGCATCGCCCACCCCGCAGAGCAGCCTCGGCAGCCGCTCCCTGCCCCGCCTCGCGCCGCTCGGCTTCGCCGTCGTGGCGGTCGCCCTCGGCGTCGGCATCCCGCTGGCCGCCGGCTGGCACAGCCGCATCCAGTGGGGCCTCCTCTCGGCCCTGTTCTTCCTGGCCATCTCCTACGTGGTGACCACGGTCGTCGAGAACCAGCGCCAGGCCAAGGACCGCCTCGCCACCAGCGTCATGTGGGTCTGCTTCCTGGTCGCCGTCGTCCCGCTGGCCTCCCTGCTGTGGACGACGATCGTCCGCGGCTCCGAGCGCCTGGACGGCTACTTCCTCACCCACTCGATGGCCGGGGTCCTCGGCTCCGAGCACAGCGGCGGCGTCTACCACGCGCTGATCGGCACCCTGGAGCAGGTCGGCATCGCCACGGTGATCTCCGCCCCGCTCGGCCTGCTGACCGCGGTGTACCTCGTCGAGTACGGCAAGGGTTCGCTGGCCAAGGCCGTCACGTTCTTCGTCGACGTGATGACGGGCATCCCCTCCATCGTGGCCGGTCTCTTCATCCTGTCGATCATGCTGATCGCCAACCTGGAGCCGTCCGGCCTGATGGGCGCGCTGGCCCTGACGATCCTGATGATCCCCGTCGTGGTCCGCTCCACCGAGGAGATGCTCAAGCTCGTCCCCAACGAGCTGCGCGAGGCCTCCCTCGCGCTCGGCATCCCGAAGTGGCGCACCATCCTGAAGGTGGTCCTGCCCACCGCGATCGGCGGCATCACCACGGGCGTCATGCTCGCCATCGCCCGTATCGCCGGTGAGACCGCGCCGATCATCCTGCTGGTCTTCGGCAGCCAGCTGATCAACACGAACCCGTTCGAAGGCGCCCAGTCCTCGCTGCCCTTCTACATCTACGAGCAGTACAAGGTCGGCGAGGCCGCGTCCTACGACCGCGCCTGGGCCGCCGCCCTGGTGCTGATCGCCTTCGTCATGATCCTGAATCTGGTGGCCCGCGGCATCGCCCGCTGGAAGGCCCCGAAGACCGGTCGCTGACGCGGCCACAGCGACCTCCCGAAAGAAGCAGTGATTCCCATGGCCAAGCGCATCGACATCAGCGGCCTCAACGCCTTCTACGGCAGCCACAAGGCCATCGAGGACATCTCGATGACCGTGGAGCCCCGCTCCGTGACCGCCTTCATCGGCCCGTCCGGCTGCGGCAAGTCCACCTTCCTGCGCACCCTGAACCGGATGCACGAGGTGACCCCCGGCGGCCGCGTCGAGGGCAAGGTGCTGCTGGACGACGAGAACCTCTACGACGCGAACGTCGACCCGGTCACCGTGCGCCGCACGGTCGGCATGGTCTTCCAGCGCCCGAACCCCTTCCCCACCATGTCGATCTTCGACAACGTGGCGGCGGGTCTGCGGCTGAACGGCAGCTACCGCAAGAGCGAGCTGAACGACGTCGTGGAGAAGTCCCTGCGCGGCGCGAACCTCTGGAACGAGGTCAAGGACCGCCTCAACAAGCCCGGCTCCGGCCTCTCCGGCGGCCAGCAGCAGCGCCTGTGCATCGCCCGCGCCATCGCGGTCGAGCCGCAGGTCCTGCTGATGGACGAGCCGTGCTCGGCGCTGGACCCGATCTCGACCCTCGCCATCGAGGACCTGATCGGCGAGCTGAAGGAGCGCTTCACGATCGTCATCGTGACGCACAACATGCAGCAGGCGGCCCGCGTCTCGGACCGCACCGCGTTCTTCAACCTCGCGGCGGTCGGCAAGCCCGGCCGGCTCATCGAGATAGACGAGACGGAGCGGATCTTCTCCAACCCGTCGGTCCAGGCCACCGAGGACTACATCTCGGGCCGCTTCGGCTGAGCCGCCCCGGCTCCACGCCCCCGATACGGCCTTGCGGTGCTGCATGGCGGTGCCACCACAAGGCGAAAGGGTCCGCCCCCGTTCTCCGTACGAGATGTACGAGGACGGGGGCGGACCCACACGTGTAACCGGCGGATGCGCCGCTCGGCCGGGGCTCAGCCGAAGAGCAGCAGAACCGCTCCGTAGCTCAGCGCGGCGACCAGCGCCGCGGCCGGCATGGTGATGAACCAGCCCAGGATGATGTTCTTCGCGACGCCCCAGCGGACCGCGTTCACCCGCTTGGTGGCGCCGACGCCCATGATCGCGGAGGTGATGACGTGCGTCGTCGAGATCGGCGCGTGGAACAGGAACGCCGAACCGAACATGATCGAGGCGCCGGTCGTCTCCGCCGCGAAGCCCTGCGGCGGGTCCAGCTCGATGATCTTGCGGCCGAGGGTCCGCATGATGCGCCAGCCGCCCGCGTACGTACCCAGCGAGAGCATCAGCGCACAGGCGATCTTGACCCAGACGGGGATCTCGTCGTTGGGGCCCTCGATGTCCGCGATGACCAGGGCCATCACGACGATGCCCATCGTCTTCTGCGCGTCCTGGAGGCCGTGGCCGAGCGCCATGCCCGCCGCCGAGACCGTCTGCGCGATCCGGAAGCCGCGCTTGGCCTTGTGCGGGTTGGCGTTCCGGAACATCCACATGATGCCGACCATCACCAGATAGCCGACGATCAGGCCGACGAACGGGGAGAGGAACATCGGGATGACGATCTTCTCCAGCACGCCGGACCAGATGACGTCCGTCCCACCGGCCAGCGCCGCCCCGACCATGCCGCCGAACAGGGCGTGCGAGGACGAGGAGGGGAGGCCGTAGTACCAGGTGATGAGGTTCCAGATGATCGCGCCGACCAGCGCCGCGAACAGGATCCCCATCCCCTTCTGTCCCACGGGCGTGGCGATCAGGCCCTCGCTGACGGTCTTGGCGACCCCCTGGCCCAGGAAGGCGCCGGCGAGGTTCATCACCGCCGCCATCGCCAGAGCCGCACGCGGGGTCAGCGCCCGGGTGGAGACCGAGGTGGCGATGGCGTTCGCCGAGTCGTGGAAGCCGTTCGTATACGTGAAGCCGAGCGCGACACCGATGGTCACGATCAGCGCAAAGGTGTCCACGAGGTTCAGGACTCCTTGACCGCGATGGTCTCCACGGTGTTGGCCACGTGCTCGAAAGCGTCAGCCGCCTCTTCCAGCACATCCACGATCTGCTTCAGCTTCAGCACCTCCATGGCGTCGTACTTGCCGTTGAAGAGCTGGGCCAGCAGCTTGCGGTGGACCTGATCGGCCTGGTTCTCCAGGCGGTTGATCTCGATCCAGTACTCGGTGAGGTTGGCCATGGTCCGCAGCCCCGGCATCGCCTCGGCGGTCAGTTCCGCCGCCCGGGCCAGCACCTCGATCTGCTGCTCGACGCCCTTGGGGAGCTCCTGGACCTGGTAGAGGACGACCAGGTCGACGGCCTCCTCCATGAAGTCCATGATGTCGTCGAGCGAGGACGCCAGTTTGTAGATGTCCTCGCGGTCGAACGGCGTGATGAAGGAGGAGTTCAGCTGGTGGAAGATCGCGTGGGTGGCATCGTCCCCCGCGTGCTCCGCTGCCCGCATACGCTCCGCGATCTCGACTCGGGAGGCAGAATCCGCCCCGAGCAGTTCCATCAGGAGCTTCGAGCCCGTGACAATGTTGTCCGCGGACGCGGAGAACATGTCGTAGAAGCTCGTCTCCCTGGGGGTCAGACGAAAGCGCACGTGGGGTCCTCGGGGTGCTTTGGATTCGGTCAGGCTGATGCTAGGCGCATCATCCGGCCACGGCTAACCGGCGTTCTTCAGTGTCGCCCATCGGACAAGGCGATCAGCACGGCCCCCCGGTCACGTTTCGGCGGGATTCGTTACGATATACCCGGCAGGGGTATAAGAACGGCACAGTGCGGCGTTGCACAGAACGCAGAACGCGGCGTTGCGCAGAACACGGCGTTGCTCAGAACGCAGAACACGGGACACGGGACGCATGAGGACAACAACGGGAGGACGCAGATGACCACCACCGGGACCGCTGGGACCACTGGGAGCACTGGGACGGAATCGGCGGGCGTGGCGGCCCCGGACGCGGGGGCGGCCGCTCCTGTGGAGATCGTCACCGACCACGACCGCGGCATCCACGGCTACCACCACCAGAAGGACGAGCACCTCAAACGGCTGCGCCGGATCGAGGGCCAGATCCGCGGCCTCCAGCGCATGGTCGACGAGGACGTCTACTGCATCGACATACTCACCCAGGTATCGGCGTCCACCAAGGCGCTGCAGTCCTTCGCCCTCCAGCTGCTGGAGGAGCACCTGCGCCACTGCGTCGCCGACGCGGCCGTCAAGGGCGGCGAGGAGATCGACGCGAAGGTCGAGGAGGCCACGAAGGCCATCGCCCGCCTGCTCCGCACCTGAGGCCCGGCCCCGTGAGCGGCGGCGGTACGAGGGTGGTGGGCGTCACCCCCGGCGAGCGGCCTGCCGGGGGACCGTCGCCCAGGACTCCGCACCGCGGACGTCGAGCACTTCGTCGATACGGTCGGGACTGAGGCGCTCCTCACCCGCCGCCGACGCGGCGATCATCAGCTCGCCGCACAGTTCGATCTCGGCGAGGGCCACACAGTCCTGAGCGTTCGGAGCGCTGAGCGTCACCACCTGCGTCACCTCTCTCTGCCGTCTCCCGGCCGTCACCGGCCCCCCTGGGGGCGTCCTGCCGATCATGCGGGCGCACCGGCTTCCCAGCCTAGGGAGCGGGATACGCACCGCGCATGGCACGGACGGACCATTTGAGCCCCCTCCCAACCGGCCCCACCGCCCGGCCCGTCCCGGCCCTCACCCTCAGCTCTGCCGGATCTCGCCGGTGTAGATGGCGTCCTCGTCCGGCAGCGTCACCCTGACCGGCAGCCCGAACCCGTACAGCAGCAGCGTCGAGACCACCGCCACCTCCGGACCCTCGGAGGGGAAGGTGAAACGGTGCCGGACCTTCCGCAGCCGGCCGTCCTCGTCCAGGTAGGCGTCGAACGGGACCGCGTCCTTGCTGAACCCTTTCGCCGCCGCGCCGAGCGCCCCGCGCGACTGCGGCGATGCGGCCCGGGCCGCGCGGTTCAGGTCGGCGACGCCCCGGTAGTGATGCACCGTCACCCCGGCCAGCTCGGACTTCCCCACGTACGTCACATCGTCGGCCCCGCGCAGCAGTTCGGCGGCGGCCATCGGATCGGTGACCCCGCCCGTGACGAGGTTGCCGTCCTTCAGCGTGGTCGTGTCGATCCTGACCCACTTGTCGTCGGGGACCCCGGCGCCGCGGTTCTTCATGTACAGCGCGCCGGGGGCCAGCAGCTCCGTGATCGGCCGGTGGCCGTCGGCGCCCGCGGCGTCCTTGCCCGCGGCGTCCGTGGGCAGCACCACCTTGAGCCGCCCCATCTGTCTGCGGAAGTCGTACGCACCCTGCCCCCGGATCGTCACCCGCGTCCCGCCGGCCGCCGTCTCCATCGACGTACGGGCCTCCGCGCCGCCCGCCTCGACGAGGACGTCCGCCGCCTGCCCGAGCACATCGAGCGGACGATCGGCGGCCACGGAGCGCTGCCCGGAACCGTCGCTCGCGCCGCTCCCCGCGTCCCCGCCGAAGCACCCGGCGGTGACCGCGATCGCCCCGGCCACGGCGAGGGCGCGAGCAGCACGGGCCCCGCCTCCGTCCCTGTACTGCTGCACCACCATCGCCTGCCAACCCCCAACGACTACCGCCCGGCCGAGCCCTCACCCGCCCCGCATAACGACCGCCGCCGCCCCCCGTCACGCGGCCCCGGCGCGTCCTGCCCCCGGGACGCGGGCGAGGCGGGCCGGGGTACGGCCGGGAGCGGGGCCGGAGTACGGGCGGGAGCGGGCCGGGGTACGGCCGGGAGCGGGGCCGGGGTACGGCCGGGACGCGGTCCCCGTCGGCTGGCTGCGGCCAGTACCGTGGTCGGGTGCATGAGGATTGCCCCGCCCCGGCCCGCACCACCCCGGGGCCCACGACCGCCTCCGCGTCAGCTCCCCCTACCGGCCCGCCGGCCGGGCACAGCGCCACGACGACCGAGCGCGGCTCGTTCTGCCTGGCCCGCTGCACCTGCGGCTGGACGGGCCCCGCGCGCAGATCGCGGGACCGGGCCCGTACGGACGCCGCCGAACACCTCGCCACCCCCTGATCGGCCCTGTTCAGCACGAACCCCCAGGCGCTCAGGACACCTGGGGGAACGGAAGAACCGGTCGATCAGAGGGAGAAAAGAAGGAAGGGAGGAAGGACGGGCCCGTCAGGCGGCCAGGTCCTTGTCCCCCAGGTCGCCGCGCCCGGGGCCGGGCCGGGGCTCGGGGATGCCCCTCGACCCACCCTGCTCATCCGCGGCCACGACGTCCGCGTTCTTCGACCGGACGAACCAGCCGACGCGCGGCGAGCGGGCGATCGCGGCCATCAGCGGCGTCAGCAGCGCCATCGCGAGCGGGGCCAGCAGCAGGGCGACCGCCGTACCGAGGGCGAAGCCGCCGATCACGTCGGTCGGATAGTGGACGCCCATGTAGACCCGGCTGAACCCGGCGAAGAGCGCGAGGCCGATCGCGATGAAGCCGTACTTCCGGTTCGCCACGAAGATGCCGACGGCGATGCCCATCGCCAGGGTGGAGTGGTCGCTGACGAACGAGAAGTCCGTCTTGCCGTGGATCAGGACCTCAAGGCCGTCGTGGTCGTTGAACGGACGCGGCCGTTCGACGAAACCGCGGATCGGGATGTTGATGAGGATCGCGATGGCGGCGGCGAGAGGCGCCCAGACGATGGCGGCGGCAGCCGTCACCGAATCCTCGGCCGTCCCACGCTTGCGCATGCTCCACCAGCACCAGAGCCCCACCAGGACCAGGCCGAACATGATCCCGTACTCGCCGACGAACTCCATGACCCGGTCGAACCAGGTCGGAGCGGCCTTCGCGAGCCCGTTGATGTCGTAGAGCAGACTGACGTCCGGGTTCGACCCGTCGAGTTCGAGTCCAGCCATCTGCTGCGGCCCCTTGCCTTGTCTGCTTCATCTGCTGCGACGCGCGTCCTTGCACGCCGCCGTGGTCGAACCCCCGTGTATCGGTGCGATCCGTTACCGCACTGCACCCTCGCTGCGACGAAGGTTCAGTGCGCATGCCGTTCCCGTACCCCGTCCAGGGAACGGCCCGGCCGCCGTGTGCGTTCCGCTCTCCACCGAATGATCACCATGACGTTATCGAAGAGTGACTGGTCGTCGCAGCTCAGGGCCCAGGCTTCACGGAGAGTTCCGACCGCGGCCGACTACCTGTCAGCACCGGCCGCCGCTCCGGAACCCCGACGGACACCCGCACACCCGCACATCCACACGCCCGCAGGGGAGACATCCGTCACCCCGTGGGCAGATCCGTCGGAAGAGCGGCCGCTCCGTCCTTGGTGACCCGGGTCGCACCGAAGTAGTCCGGCGTATCGATCTTGTCGAACCGGATGACCGCCCCGGTGAACGGCGCATTGATCATATAGCCGCCCCCGACGTACAACCCGACGTGGCGGATCGCGCGCGAGTTGGTCAGGTCGTCGGAGAAGAACACCAGATCCCCCGGGAGCAGCTCGTCCCGCGAGGGGTGCGGACCCGCGTTGTACTGATCATTGGCGACACGCGGCAGCTCGATGCCGACGGTCCGGTACGCCGCCTGGGTCAGCCCCGAACAGTCGAAGCGGCCCTGTTGCTCCGGCGTCCCGTTGCCGCCCCACAGATAGGGCGTGCCGAGCTTCTTCTGTGCGAAGTAGATGGCCCCGGCGGCCTGCCGGGAGGGCGCGACACGGCCGACGGGCCGGGCGAAGCTCTCCTCCAGCGAACGGATGATCTTGACGTAGTTCTGCGTCTCCTTGTACGGCGGGACGCCGCCGTACTTGATCACCGCGTAGGCGCCGGCGTTGTACGCGGCGAGCATGTTGCTCGTCGGGTCGCCCGGCACCTTCTTCACGTACCCGGCGAGCTCGCAGTCGTACGAGGCGGCCGACGGGATCGCGTCGGCGGGGTCCCACACGTCCCGTTTGCCGTCGCCGTTGCCGTCGATCCCGTGCGTGGCCCACGTACCGGGGATGAACTGGGCGATGCCCTGCGCGGCGGCGTGGCTCTGTGCCCTCGGGTTCCAGCCGCTCTCCTGGTACAACTGCGCGGCCAGCAGCGCCGGGTTGATGGCCGGGCAGAGGTTGCCCCACTTCTGCACGAGCGGCTGGAAGCGTGCCGGGACCGCCCCCTTGGCCAGCGCGACGGCACCGCCGCCGCCCGCCCCCGCGAGCCCGGCGGCGGCCGAGTACGTACCGACGACGAGCAGCGCCACGAAGCACATGGCCATGCCGACGCCGATGCCACCGAACACCCAGAATTTCCGCACCCCTCAACCATCCCCCATAGGGGCGCGCTTCAGAGGTGTTTTCGACGGTGTGTACGAGTCATCCGCGGCACACCACCGGCGCACCCGAAGCACACGGGGGCGCCGGCGGCTCACCACTCACAGAGCTGACGCGGCCTCAGCCGCCCTCACGCACCGTTGTCCGACCAGAAGTCGGAGCGGACGTTGGGCCGGGGCAGCGGATAGACGTCCTTGTACGCGGGCCCGTTCGGCTCGGTGGTGGGGTCGGCGACCTTCGACTCCTTCACGCACGGACTGTCGGCCTCGAAGAAGGCCTGCCCCTTCCCGCGGAAGGAGACGCTGACACCGAATCCGTTCTTCGTGACCGCGTAGACCGCCGGGAACTTCTCGTCCTTGTTGACCGCCTTGATCCGGTAGTCGTTCTTCCGCCAGAACGTCTCCGCCCGGTCCAGGAAAGTCTGGCGGCGGTCGGCGGAGATGACGGTCATGACGGTCCGCCGGCGGGTCACCCCGCAGGCCCGGGTGGTGGTCGGCCCGTGCGCCCACTGCACATCGGGGTCGATGCCCTTCAGGACGGCGTCCAGCATCGCGTCGGACCGCTCGGCGGCCTCCTGCATATCCATCCCACGCTCCTTCCCGCTCCCCTCTCTGCTCCCCTCTCTACTCCCCTCCCCGGTGCTCACGCCGTCGTCGCGCGCGCTTCCCTCCACGCTCCCGCACCCGGACAGCGGAACCCCCAGGGCCAGGACCACCGCGACGAGGGGCAGGACCCGCTTCGCTCGCCTCACTTCGGTTCCTCCATCTTGAGCCGGTCGGCGTTGCCCGACACGATCAGGGCGATGCTGTCCGCGGACACGGCGTCGCGTTCCGGGCTGAAGTAGTTCGAGTGCGAGTCCAGACTGATCCCGCTCCCGCTGACGAGCGGCGGCCCGTCGGCCACCGGGAAGCGCCGGGCCCCGAACGCCTTGCTCGCCGGATCCTTCCCGAACCACAGGTCGTCGTCACCCGGATCGGCCAGGTCGCCGGCGAGATAAGCCCCGCCTGGTCCCCCGAGGGCCAGCCCGATCCCGCCCACCACGACCTGGGTCTTGGAGGGCAGCTTGGTCACCGGGTCGTTGGCGGCGGCCCCGACGAAGACATGCTCACTGCCGACGCCGAGGTCCACGGCGTGGTCGACACCGACCCCCGGACTGCCGACGAGGATGATGTCGTCGACCCCGGGAATCCCCCCGGGCCGCGCGGCCGCGGCACCGACAGTCCGGGACCCGTAGGAGTGCCCGATGGCCGTGAGATGCGGATCCGCGTTCTGATTGGTGGCCGAGATCCCGCCCATGAAGTCGCGGTAGGCCGCCCCGCCCTTCTCGGCACGCCCCGTGCCCATGACGGCGAAGTAGCCCGCCGCCCCGTCCTTGTCCGGCAGCTGCGGCGCGTCGTACCCGAGCCAGACGATGGACGCCGTGGAGTCGTCGTACCCCTGCGCCCCGATCGCGGTGTCCCGGGCCCGCCCAAGGTCGTTCTTGGCGAACTCCTCGTCGAGCGAGGTGTTGAGCCCCGGCACGTAGGCGGACACATGCTGCGAGGCATCAGGATTGCCGAACGAGACGATGGCCCGCCCATTCCCTTCATCCCCGATCCCGATGAGATACATGGGCGGCACGCCGTCCTCCTTCAACTGCCGCTCGATCTCCCGCAGCCCGGCGAGCTGGTCACGGGCCTTGTCGGTGTCGACGCCCTCCAGCTTGTCGATGAGCGCCGGAAGGTTGCGGCGGTTGGCCGCGTCCCGGGCGAGGACCGGGATGCCGTCGAGGTTGCCGATCCGCTCCGGGACGAGCTCGATGTACCGCTCCCGCTCCTCCGGCGAGAGCCCGTCCCACCAGGCCTTGCGCTCGGCGGGCGTGGCGTTCTGCGGAATCCGCTCGCTGAGGTGCGCGCGCTCGGCGTCCCGCACCTCGGCGTCGACCCGCGCCCCGGAGCCGGGTATCGCCAGCCCGGCGCCGGCACCGCCGACGGCCTTGTTCCAGTCCCAGGCCGCACCGATGTAGTCGCCCCGCGCCCACTTCTCGCCCGCGCCACGGGTGTCGCGCTCCCACTGGTCGACGATGCGCCGCCCACTCTCACCCGGCCGCAGGACCGCATCGACGACCCCTTGGACGTCACCGCCCAGCCCGTCCCCGAGCAGCCCGTCGAGGAACCCGCCGCCGTTGGGGCCCGCGGGTCTACCCGCGTCGACCGGCACGAAGACGGCGGCCGGGGGGAAGGCGTCGTCGCCTTGGGGGTGGGCGGTGTCACCGGAGGGGCTGGAGGGGCTGGAGGTTCCAGAGCTGCCGGAGTTGCTGGAGCTACCGCTGCTGCCCTCGCTATTGCCGCTACTTCCGCCGGTGTTGCCGCTACTTCCGGCGGTGGTGCCGGTGGTCGCGCCCCCTCCGGTGTCACCGCTGGTACCGGTGCTGCCGGTACCACCGGTAAGGCTGGACTCGTCACCCCCGCCGCCGCCCGCACCGCCTGCACCGGTGTCGGCACCGGCGCCTGAGGCGTCGTCACCGCTACCGCTGCCGTTGCCGTTGCCGTTGGTGCTCCCGCCGCCGGCCACGACGTCATGCCCCGGGGCCGGGCACGAGCTGCCGGTCAGTTCGCAGATCGCGCTACGGATCTCCGCGGTGAGCTGCCTGCCTGTTCCGGTGGCCATCAGCCCGCCGACGAGAGCGACGACCACCAGGACGAGGCCCAGGTACTCCAACGCGGTCTGCCCGCCGTCGCGGCGCAGCTTCATCATCCGAGCGAAGCTGAACAGCCGTTGCTCGGCCCGTTGCTCCAGACCGCTCCGGAACCATCTCCGGCTCTCCGGCCGGCACAGCAGCACGATGACGGCCGCCGGCATCACCAACCGCGCAACGCCCTGGACCCCGGCCCCGCCGCTCAGCTCGGCAAGGGCGCCGAGGACGATCCACGCCTGCACGGCGAGGAGCCCGTACCAGACCCGGACGCCGCCATGACGGACGTACAACGACAGCACGAAGGCGGCGACGCCGGGTAACGATGCGTAGAGCAGCAACCCGAGGAGGTACCCGTCGACCGCGTCCACCGAGGACGCCGTCGACAGCGCCCGGATCGCACCCACCAGGGTGGCCACCAAGAGAACGTGAAGGAGAACCAGCACCGCCTGCAACGGCCGGGGCATCAACCGCCCACCCGAACGCGCTACGGCAGCGCTTACATCGACGCCAACAGGGACCGCGCTTCTTCGTATGCCGGACAAGAGCAGTCCCCTACCTCGTGAGTGGGCGGAACGGGCGACAGGTCAGTCACTCCGCGTATGCGACCACACGGGCAGGGAACGCGACATGGGCCCCAGGGCCCAATGCCGGGCTCAAAATCCTTACTGTGCAACTGAGTTGAGCCACCTTGACCCGATCACGACCCACTCGCCGCCGCGCTGGGGGCACCTGCCGACCAGAAGTCGGAGTGGATGTTGGGGCGGGGGATGAACTCCATGCCTTCGTACAGGGGCGCCGTCGCCTTGCTGGTGGAGTCCGCCACTTCGGACTCCCGAACACACGGCGTATCCACTTGGAAGAACGCTTGCCCTTTACCACCGATACGCAGACTCACACGGAACCCATCGCTGGTACGGGCATAGATAGCAGGAAGCTCCACGTTGTTGTTCACCGCGGTCATGCGGTACCCGCTCTTCCGCCAGATTCGGTCGACAACCCCGAGAAAATTCCCCCTCCGCTCGGCAGAGATGTCAGTCATGACGACACGCCTTCGCGTCACATCGCACATTCCTACCGAAGTGAAACCGTGAGTCCACAGCACCTCCGGGCGAATCTCTTGAAGCACCGCGTCAAGAATCTCGTCAGATCGCACCGCAGCAGCTTGCATATCCAAAGCATCACCCTTCCCGGAGGCGCACCCGGTCGATACCAGGCCGACGATTACCGCTGAAATTAGAGTTCGCACGAGCAGCGTCATCGCGCTTGCTCCTGCTTGACCATATGTCCGCGCCCTGCAGCAACCAGCGCGATACTGCCGGCAGAGGCGGAATCCAACTCCGGGTCGAAGTACTGTGAATGCGCATCGATAGAAAGGCCCCCTGGGCCGATCAACGGCGGCCCTGCTTCCACGCCGAAGCGTCGCCCACCGAACTCCTCGCTCGCCGGGTCTCGTCCGAACCACAGCCCGTCGTCGCCTCTGTTCGCCATATCCGCCACCAGCGAACCTGCTGGCCCGAGCACCCGCCCGACCCCTGAGATCACTGCGCGCTCCTTCGATGGGAGCTTAGTGACCACGTCATTCTCGGCTGCGCCCACGTACACGTGATCACTCCCCACCCCCAGGTCCTCCGCCCGGTCCACGCCCAGGCCCGGACTACCGACCAGGACAATGTCCGTCACTCCGGGGATTCCATCGCCCTGTTGGGTTGCCGCTCCCACAGTTCGGGACCCGTAGGAGTGCCCAATAGCCGTCAGGTGAGGATCATCGTGATCATTCGATGCCACCATTCCGGCCATGAAGCCGTTAAATGCACGACCACCGGTCTCCGCCCGCGCAGTTCCGGCAACAGCCAGGCTGCTCAACCCGTCCGGACTCTGCGGCGCGTCATATCCCAGCCAGGTGATCACCGCGCTCGAGTGGTCGATTTCTCGTGCTGCGGCAGCCGTGTCACGCGCCCGCTTCAAATCCCCCTTTGCAAACTCCTCATCCAACGACGTATTCAACCCCGGAACATAAGCCGCCACATTCCGCGCCGTATCCGGATTCCCGTACGAGACAATCGCCCGCCCATTCCCCTGATCGCCGATCCCGAGCAGGTACATGGGCGGCTCCCCAGCCTTCGGCACCCCCCGCAACTGCCGGTCGATCTCCCGCAGCGCCGCAAGTTTGGTCGCCGACTCGTCGTCGTCCCGCCCCTCCAGCTTCCCCATCAGCAACTGGAGGTTGTCCCGGTTCGCCGCATCCCGTACCAGCGCCGGGATCCCGTCCAGGTTGCCGATCTGGTCCGGGTACACGGCGAGGTACTCCTCCCGCTGCTCGTCCGTCAGCCCGGCCCACCACTCCTTGCGCTCGGCCGGACTCGCATCGTGCGGGATCGCGTCCTTCAGGTAGCTGCGCGCCGCCTGCCGCACCGCCGCCGCATCGGCTGCGGCGTCCGTCCACGTCGCGGCCGGAACGCCCAGGCCCTCGTGCGCCTTCAGCGACCGCAGGATCCTGGTGTACCGCCAGTCCGCATCGGCCGCCGTCCGTACGGCCTGCGCCACCCGGTCCGCGATGTCCTGGGCCTTGCCGGCGTTCGGGTTCGGTGCGACGAGCCCCGAAGGGGCGACCATGCCCGGGTTCGGAACCCCGGACGCCGTCCCGCCCGCCAACGGCTTTCCGTCCACCAGGCCCTCGCCCGCCGCCGGATACGTCACCGAACCATCCGCGTGCACCGTGAACTTCAGCGCCGCCGCATCGTCCAGCGCCCCCTGCAACACACGCTGCTGGGTCTTGATCTCATGGGCCAGGCTGTTCAGCGTGGTCCGCAGCAGCCCGCACTCGGTATAGATGTACTGGAAGTTCGTCCCCAGCCGGCGCAGCCGCCCCACAGCCTTTCCCGCCGCCTCCCCCTCCTGCGTACCGCGCAGGCCGGGCAGGAACTGGCCTTCGATACGATCCCGGGCCGCGTCGGCACGATTACTCACCCGGCCCCAGCCGTCCGCCGCCTCCTCCAGCTCGGCGCACTTCACATCGCGTAACGCGGACCAGGTCAGAGCGGAACCCGCCGCACCGCTCCAGCCACTCACCGTGCGCCACCACCGCTCGGCGTCTTCACCCCGTCGAAGCCGCTCTTCACCGCCTCGTTGACCTGCGCCTGGCCTCGGACGGCCGACCGCAGCTTCCCGGCGAGGCTCCCGCACTCGCCGCGCGCCGCCTCGATCCGGCGCTCCCAGGAGGCCCGCACGGTGCCCAGCTCGGTCAAGGCGGACAGCGCTCCGGCCTCGGCGATCAAGCCCTGGTGCGCCGCCGCCAGTTCGCTCTTCACCGGGCCGAACTGCGTGACCAGCTCGTCGGCCCCACCGGCGGCACGCAGCCATGGACCGTTGCTGTGCCGAAGATCCCCGCTCCCCGCTGCCCCCGCCGACCCCGCCGACCCCGTCGGCCCCGCCGCTCCGGCCGGTGCACCCAGCCGCCCCCAGCCGTCGTTCGGCTGCCCGACCACGGTTACTCCGCCCACACCACTCACCCCGTTCGCTTGATCGTGGAGCGGCACTGTGCCAAATCCACGGTGTGCGACATGCCGTCCCTCGACGCTCCGTAACCCCATCTCCGTAGGCGGCCGGTCCCGTGGTTCCCGGCCGAGCGAAGCGGGGGCGCTGTTCCCGCGGATCCGCGCGGTTCACCCGAACGAAGGGGAGAGGAGAGGACGGGCACACGCACACCGTGGTCATCGCCCCCTCCCCCTCCACGGAGCCCAGGGTCGAGGCCCCCTCCGCCGCACGGCGGAGACCCCGCCCCCGGCCTCGTACCGCAGAACAGCGCACTCGGGATCAGAAGCTGACGCCCCACCACGGACCCCGGGCCACGATGAAATGCATGATGCGAACCCGGCAGGAACGCCCCACCGACGCCACCCGCACACTTCCGCCTACTCCCCCGCCCGCACCCCGGTGGGCGGTCCGCGCCGCACAGCTGACCACGCTGATCGTGCTGCCGACCGGGCTGTGGCGGCTGGCGATGGCGTGCGGGTTCCCGTCCGGGTACACCGCGGCAGGCTTCGTACCGTTCGACACCCCGGGCGCCAAGGTGTGGATGCTGGCGCTGAGCGTCGCCTCCGAACTGCTCGCCCTGCTGACCCTCGGCCTGGTGCGGCCTTGGGGCGAAACGATGCCCCGCTGGATACCCGTCATCGGCGGCCGCCCCGTTCGCCCTCTGGCCGCCGTCGTACCTGCCGCCGCCGGGGCCCTCGCACTGACGGCGATCTGGGCCGCCATGCCGCTGTGGTGGACGTACCCCCACGCGGACATGACCCCCGCCGGCCGGCTCCTGGTCGGCGTCATCTACCAGCCGCTCGTCCTCTGGGGACCGCTCCTCGGGGCCGTCACCATCTCTTACTACCGGCGCACCAACGGCTCTCGAACGGCGCATACGAACACGCCGTGCCCCGCGAACGCTGCAACCGCACCAGAACCCATGGCCACCGTCGTTGCTCCTGGTCACACCCCGTGATACACAGAGTAACCAGGCATATGCGTGAGGAGCCGGGCCGAGCCGCAGGTCAGGGCGACCGACCCGGTCAAACGTGCGAGATCCGGGTAAAGAGACCCGGGAAGGCGTCGTGCGAGCGCGGTTTCATCAGCGAAGATAGAAGGCGACCCGTGCCGGACGGCATGGGCAGCGAACTACCCAACAGGGGCGGTGACTTACATGATCCTGGCAGCAGAGAAGGGCGACATCACCACCATCATCGGCGGAATCGCTCCGGACTGGGGGCCGTTCGGGACGCTGGGCAACGAGGCGCGCATCATGATCGAGGTGGTGATGGCCATCGCCATCCTGCTCTGCCTCGGCATCGCGATCTGGGGCGCGGCGAAGCAGCGCATCGGAGCGACGGCACTGCGCGACACGTTCAGCGCGGAACAGGGCAAGGGCCTGATCGTGGCGGGACTGACCGGAGTCTTCATCATCGGCTCCTTGGGGACCCTGTTCACCATCGTGTACGGAATGGCCGTCTGACCCAGCGCCGGCCATCCCCGTCCGGGCCGTCCCAGCCCGCTCCCCACCATCCGCCCGTCGCGCCCACCGGCTGAGGTTGCGTTTCCCTGATGTCGAGTCACCACACCGCGCTCAAGCGGCAACCAGCACAGCTACCGTCGTCTTGCGCGGATCCGCACACGACCGAGGGAGCGAACGCGGCATGAGTCCCGGTGACGAGCACGACTACCGCGGCAAGGACCAGGGAAGCCGCCCGGACGACCCGTACAGCACTCTCGGCGGCACGCGCCAGACCCGCACCCGCCTCCCGGACGGCGACCCGGGCCACCCTCACGCGCGCCGCCCCGTCCGCAACTCCCGCTCGCTCGTGACGATCACCGGCGTCGTGGTCCTCCTCATCGCCGCCATCGCCTTCGCCAACCGCGGCGGTGGCAGCGACAAGGACGCCTCCTCGGGCGCCAAAAGCCCCGGAACCGCGGGCAGCGCCCCCACCGCCGCTACCGGCACCAAGCCCGTCCAGGGCAAGAACGGCACGATCGCCTCCGGCTTCGCCCATGACGAGCAGGGGGCGCAGAGCGCGGCGGCGAACTATGCGGTGGCGCTGGGGTCGGCGGAGATGTTCACGAAGGAAGGCCGCGACCAGATCCTCGACACCGTCTACTCACCTGCCGCGGCAGACAAGATCAGAGCACCTCAGGACCAGGCTTACTCGACCGCGTTCCTCGAGCATCTCGGTCTCGACTCCGACGGCAATGCCCCGGAGGGCAGCACCTTCATCTCACGGACCGTTCCCGTGGGCACGAAGGTTCTGGCGTACGAAGGCGACTCCGCAAAGGTAGCTGTTTGGTACACGGGCCTCATCGGCATGTCCGGACAGGACTCCACCAAGCCTGTGAGCACCACGTGGAAGACGTGGACAGCTGAGTTGTCGTGGTCGGGCGGTGACTGGAAAGTGACCGGCGCAACCGAGAGCGACGGACCGGCGCCCGTTCCCGGCGATGTCGCGGCTTCCAAGTCCGACACGATCAGCAAGGCCGTCGAGGAGTACGGAGGCTTCACTTATGCCAGGTAGCCCCAAGTACCGCTTCCGTTCGGTGGCCACCGCGCTGATCGGGCTGCAAGCCGGCGCACTGGCGTTCGCCGGACGTGCGGCCGCGGCGCCGACCCCAACCCCGACCCCGTCACCGAGCACCGACGAGGACTGCAGTCTTCTGTTCGGTGAGGTGAAGAAGTTCTGCGAGGAGGGCGACGGCGCCGGGGCGACCGATAGCGTGCCGGGGTCTCCGGACCCGTCGGAATCCCTCGACCCCCTCTCCTCCCTCGCCCGAGGCTGCGCCGACGCCGCCTCCTGGATCGTCGGCAAGCTCAGCGAGGCCGTCGAGTCCACGGCCAACGTCGACTTCACCAACCCCAAGTTCCTCCAGCAGTACGCCGTCATCTTCGCGGCCTCCACCGTCCTCACCCTCGTCCTCTGGCTCCTCGCCGTGGCCAAGCGCGCCATCCGCGGCGTCCCCCTCACCACCGCGATCTCCGAGGCCGTCGGCTTCCTCTGGCTCACCGTCCTCGCCTCGGCCTTCACCCCGCTGATCCTCTACACCATCGTCTCCGCCACCGACGGCGTCACCGAGGTCATCTCCTCCGCCACCGGCGGCCAGACCGACGTCTTCTTCGGCTCGTTCGCCGATGCCCTCAAGAAGGGCGAGGACATCGGCGGCGGACCGATCATGCTGATCGTCGTCTCGCTCGTCTCGATCCTCGCCGCCGGCATCCTGTGGCTGGAACTCGTCATCCGCGCCGCCCTGCTCTACGTCGGCGCGCTCCTCGGCATCGTCGTCTACGCCGGCCTCGTCGACAAGAACATGTGGGGCCACGTCCGCCGCTGGGCCGGCATCATGATCGCGGTGATCATGGTCAAGCCGGTCATCGTCATCGTCCTCGGCCTCGCCGGAGCGCTCTCCGCCGACGACGGCCCCGACGCCTTCTCCGCCGTCGTCTCCGGCCTCTCCATCATCCTGCTGGCCATCTTCGCCTCCGCCATGATCTACCGCTTCGTCCCCGGCTTCGGCGACGAGATCCAGGGCGCCCGCACCAACCGCAAGCAGGCCACCGACGGCGCCCAGGCCGCCGCCCTGATCAGCTCCCCCGCCGCCCTCGTCTCCCAGGGCATCAAGACCCACAGCGGCCGCAACGACCAGAACAGCGGCGGAGGCGGAGGCGCCCGCCCCGCCAACCCGGCCAGCGGAGGCGTCGCCGCCCACAGCTCCCGTACCTCCGGCGGAGGCGGCGGGGGCGGGGCCGGCGGCGGATCTGCCGCATCCGCCGCCCCCTCGCCCCGCAGCGGGTCCGCCCCCACCTCCGGGACCCCCCACAGCAGCCGCTCCTCCCGAGGCGGAGGCGGCTTCGGCACCACAGGTAACTCGAGCACAGGAGGGGGAGGGCGTTGACGACCCAGTCCCACACGATGACGCCCCGCCGCACGTATCTCATCGGCCGCGCCCGGCCGAACGCGATCGTCGGCAAGAACCGCGAGACCGGCGAGATCGCCCTGATCATCGTCGGCGCGTTCCTCGGCATGATGAGCGGGCTCCTCGTCCCCGTCCTCTCCCTGCGCATCGTCTGCCTCGTGGGCTTCCCCATGCTGGCCCTCGCCATCGTGTACGTCCCGTACAAGGGCCGGACCTTCTACAAGTGGTTCGAGATCAACCGCAGCTTCAAGCGCTCCCTGCGCCGCGGCACCGCCTACCGCTCCAGCGCCATGGAAGCGGGCGTCAGCTCCGACGGCCGTGAGGTCGAGATCGGCCCGCCCCCCGGCATCGGCCGGATCAGCTGGCTCGCCGCCCCCTTCGGCCCCGACGAGATCGCCGTACTCCTCCACGCCGACCGGCGCACCGTCACCGCCGCCATCGAGATCGAGGGCCCCGGCGTCGGCCTCCGCGACAGCGAGGACCAGGAAGCCCTCGTCGACCGCTTCGGCACCCTCCTCAAGCACGTGGCCAACGGCGACGGCTTCGTCACCCGCCTCCAGATGCTCGCCCGCACCCTCCCCGCCGACCCCGACGCCCACGCCAAGGACGTCGCCCAGCGCGGCGACAAGGCGTCCCCGGGCTGGCTCCAGGAGTCCTACGACCAGCTCCAGTCCATGGTCTCCACCTCCAGCGAGCAGCACCGCGCCTACCTCGTCGCCTGCATGCACTACAGCCGCGAACTGGCCGCCGAGGCCAACGCCATGGCCCGCGCCGCCCGCCCCCACGGCGGCCGGAAGCTCGACCGCGACGCCGGCCTCGCCGTCGTCATGGCCCGCGAGCTGACCGACATCTGCGCCCGCCTCGCCGAGGCCGACATCCGGGTCCGCCAGCCCCTCGGCCAGAGCCGGCTGGCCTCCCTCGTGCACTCCATGTACGACCCCGACCACCCCATCGACCACATCCAGGCCATGACCAAGCGCAACGCCTGGCCCGCCGAACTGGACGCGGTCGAGCCGACGTTCCTCCAGGCCAAGACCCGCGAGTCCACCACCCGCGCCCCCTGGTGCCACGCCACGGCCTGGGTGAAGGAATGGCCGATGACCCCCGTCGGCGTCAACTTCCTCGCCCCGCTCCTCGTCCACACCCCCGACGTCATCCGTACGGTCGCCGTCTGCATGGACCTCGAACCCACCGAGGTCGCCATCGAACGCATGCTGACCGAGAAGACCAACGACGACGCCGAGGCCAGCCGCCAGGCCAAGATGAACCGCACCGTCGACCCCCGCGACATCGCCGCCCACGGCCGGCTCGACCAGCGGGGTGAAGATCTCGCCAGCGGCGCGGCCGGAGTGAACCTGGTGGGGTACATCACGGTGTCGTCCCGTTCACCCGAGGCCCTCGCCCGCGACAAGCGCACGATCCGCGCCTCGGCCGGCAAGTCCTACCTCAAGCTGGAATGGTGCGACCGCGAGCACCACCGGGCCTTCGTGAACACCCTCCCGTTCGCCACAGGAATCCGCCGCTGACCCGGACCTCGACCCCGGCCCCGGCCCCGAAAGACCCCGCAACAGGCAACAGGCAACAGACACTCGACACACCAGGCACCAGGCACCAGGCACCACCCCCGCAACCAGAGAGGGCACTCCACCATGCGAGACCCCCTGTCCGCATTGTCGGATGCCTTCACCTCCTTCCTCTTCGGCAAGGTGGAGACGACCCGCCTCCCCGTCCGTACGTCCACGGGCCAGGCCCAGGCCGTCTACCTCCCCACCGCCGCCCCCGGCCTCGGCGACAGCGGCGTGATCATCGGCCGCGAGGTCTACAGCGGCAAGGGCTACATCTACGACCCCTTCCAGCTGTACGGGCAGCAGCTCCCCGCCCCCCACTGGCTCGTCCTCGGCGAGTCCGGCAACGGCAAGTCCGCGCTGGAGAAGACCTACGTCCTGCGCCAGCTCCGCTTCCGCGACCGTCAGGTCGTCGTCCTGGACGCCCAGGGCGAGGACGGCGTCGGCGAATGGAACCTCATCGCCCAGGAGCTGGGCATAACCCCCATCCGCCTGGACCCGACCGCAGCGCTCAACGGCGGCATCCGCCTCAACCCCCTCGACCCCTCCATCACCACCACCGGCCAGCTCGCCCTGCTCCGTACGATCATCGAAGTCGCCATGGGCCACGGGCTCGACGAGCGGTCCGGCTTCGCGCTGAAGGTCGCCCACGCCTACGTCACCGCGACCATCACCGACCGCCAGCCGGTCCTGATGGACATCGTGGAACAGCTGCGCCACCCCGAGCCCGAGTCCGCCGAGGCGATGAACGTCGACATAGACGATGTACGGGCCTGGGGCCTGGACGTCGCCCTCGTCCTGGACCGGCTCGTCGACGGTGACCTGCGCGGCATGTTCGACGGCCCGACCACCGTCGGCATCGACCTCGACGCGCCCCTCATCGTCTTCGACCTCTCGCACATCGACCGCAACTCGATCGCGATGCCGATCCTGATGGCCATCGTGGGCGTCTGGCTGGAGCACACCTGGATCCGGCCCGACCGCAAGAAGCGCATCTTCCTGGTCGAAGAGGCCTGGCACATCATCAACTCCCCCTTCGTCGCCCAGCTCTTCCAGCGTCTGCTGAAGTTCGGACGCCGGCTCGGCCTCTCCTTCGTCGCCGTCGTCCACCACCTCAGCGACGTGGTGGACGGGGCCGCGGCGAAGGAAGCGGCGGCCATCCTCAAGATGGCCTCCACCCGCACGATCTACGCCCAGAAGTCGGACGAGGCCAGAGCGACCGGCCGGGTCATCGGGCTGCCCCGCTGGGCCGTCGAGATCATCCCGACCCTCACCCCCGGCATCGCCGTCTGGGACGTCAACGGCAACGTCCAGGTCGTCAAACACCTGATCACCGAAGCCGAACGCCCCCTGGTCTTCACCGACCGCGCCATGACCGAAGGTTCGACGGACGACCTGCTCCCCGAGGACATCCGCGCCGCCGAACTGGAGGCGGAGCAACGGGCGGCCCGGATCGAGAACCAGCAACGGATCAACGAGTCGTCAGAGTCAACGGTGGCATGACATGGCACGCCAGGCAGCACGGGGCCGGGGCAGCAGGCCCGCCCATCACGACGGACACGACGGCCGGCCCCAGGGCGGCGGCATCCCGGACGGCCTGCTGATCGGCCTCCTGGCCCTGCTCCTCGCGGCCACCCTGGTCACCTGGACGGCCACCGGCCTGGCCGGGCTCCTCGCCCACGGGGCCTGGCCGGACGGCGTGACGTTCACCCGTGCCCCGCTCGCCCTGCGCGAACTGGCCACCGCCCCGCAGGACCTCGCCGCCGCCTGGCCGGACACGCCCCCGGCCCAGTTCTCCGGATACGGGCTGTTCTGGGGCCTGTTCATCGGCGAACTGATGGTGCTGCTGGTCCTCACGGTGTTCACCCTCGGGGTCGTGGCCCGCGGTCGTGCCGTACGGGAACGGCGCCGCGAGGAGCGCGCCTTCCAGGCACACGAGCAGCAGCTCCCCACGGACAAGCCGTCACCGACACCGACACCGACAGCGCCCCCGGCACCCGCAGCACCAGCACCAGCACCAGCACCAGCACCAGCACCAGCACCAGCACCAGGAGCGACACCCCACCCCCCAGCCGTAAACCCGCCCGAGGCCGAAGACACACCCGCTCCCCCCGAGACAAGCGCGGCTCTCCTCCCCTCCCCCCGCACCCCCCTCCTCGTCTACGCCCCCGCCCCCGCCCGGCGCCCCACCGTCGTCCAGGCCATCCACGACGCCGAAGGCCCCGCCCTCGTCGTCACCTCGGACCCCACCGTCTGGGCCGAGACGAAGGACGCCCGCGGCAAGCTCGGCCCGGTCCTCGTCTACGACCCGGGCCACCTCTGCGACACCCCGGCCCGCCTCCACTGGTCGCCCACCACGGGCTGCGAGCTCCCCGACGTCGCCGCCGCCCGCGCGGCCGCCCTGCTCGCCCCGGTACGCCCGCAGGCCCGGATCGACACGGCGGTGGCCGACACGGCGCAGACGCTCCTCCAGTGCTGGCTGCACGCCGCCGCGGTGGACGGCCGCCCCTTCCGCCAGGTCGTGCGCTGGGCCTCCGGGGCCGGCGCCCACGAACCGGTACGCCTCCTCCGTACGCACCCCAAAGCCGCGTCCGGACTCGCCGGGCTGCTGGAGTCCGCCCTCACCGCCTATCCGGAACGGCGCGAAGTGGCCCAGGAGCTGACGGTACGGGCGTTCGCCGCGCTGGCCTCGGTGCACATCCGCGAGGCCTGCACGGCGAACCGAGCGGATTCCCTCGCGCTGGAATCTTTTGCGGACGAAGGGGGAACGCTCTATCTGGTGGGCGAACCCATCGAGGATCCCCGCTCCCACCCCGGCGCGATGCCCCTTCTCACCGCGCTCGCCGCAGACGTGGTCGAGCACGGCCGCCGCATGGCCGCACGGTCAACCGACGGTCGGCTCGACCCACCAATGACGCTCGTCCTCGACGACGTCGCGGCCGTGGCCCCGCTCCCCCAGCTCCCGGAGCTGCTGGCGACCGGCCAGAACCGGGGCATGCCCGCCCTGGTGCTGCTCCGCTCCCGGGAACAGGGCCGCGCCCGCTGGCGGGAACAACTCCACGCTCCGGCCCCGGGCGTCAGCTGATCAAAGCCCCGGCCGGTGTCGTCGGCCAGATGAAAGCCCCGGACCCCCGCCCCTAGCCCTCCCGCCCGAGGACGTACTCCAGCTCCTGCTCGCCCCGGCCGCCCGGGGCCGGAATCCGCTGCCCGGAGGGCACGAACCCGAACCGCCGGTAGAACGCGGCGGCCCGCGGGTTCTTCTCGTGCACATAGAGGCGCACCCGCTCCAGCCGGGGCGAGGACAGCGACCAGGCCCACGCGACGGCCTCCCGGAACAACGCGTCCGTCACCCCGGTCCCCCGGGCCTCGGGCCGGACGAACACCCCGACCAGGTGCGCCTGGTCCACCGCCGGAGCCTCCCCGAAACGCACATCGTCCTCCGGGCTCTCGACGAGCACGGTGACCGTCCCCACCCACGCCCCCTCGGGCGACTCCGCGACGAACTGCCGGACACGACCGCCACCGCCCTCGGCCGCGGCGGCAGCACGCTCCTTCCAGAAGACGTCCGGCTTCGCCACCGCTTCCTCGTACGACTCCAGGAACGCCACGGGGGCCGCCGGATCCTTCAGGGCGTCCAGCCGCAACAGCCTGACCTGCGGCCATTCGTCGGCCCGTACAGCACGCATCACATAGTCCATGCCCTGATCTTCGTCCTCCGCCCGCCCACGCTCAACCGACTAAACCCACCGCGCCCACGCCCGCACCCGCACCCCGTCGCACCCCGGTACTACACGCCGGCCCACGTCCCACCCCCGGTCGGACGACCGCCCCCCGCCGGCTCCGTAGCGTCGACCGCATGATCACGGCACACGGACTCACCAAACGGTACGGCGACAGAACCGTCGTCCAGGACCTCGGCTTCACCGTCCGCCCCGGCACGGTCACCGGCTTCCTCGGCCCCAACGGCGCCGGGAAATCCACAACGATGCGCATGCTGCTCGGCCTCGACACCCCGACGCACGGCCGCTCCACCGTCAACGGGCGCTCCTACGCCACCCACCCCGCGCCCCTCACCCAGGTCGGCGCGCTGCTGGAGGCCCGCTCCGTCCACCCGGGCCGGTCCGCCCTCAACCACCTCATCGCCCTCGCCCACACCCACGGCATCCCGCGCCGCCGCGTCGAGGAGGTCATCGACCTGGCCGGGCTGACCGGCGCCGCCCACCGACGGGTCAAGGGCTTCTCCCTCGGCATGGGCCAGCGGCTCGGCATCGCCGCCGCACTCCTCGGCGACCCCGCCACCGTCATCCTGGACGAACCGGTCAACGGCCTGGATCCCGAAGGCGTCCTCTGGATCCGCAACCTCCTCACCTCCCTCGCCGCCGAAGGCCGTACGGTCCTCGTCTCCTCCCACCTGATGAGCGAGATGGCCCTCACCGCCGACCACCTGATCGTCATCGGCCGCGGCAGGCTCCTCGCCGATACGACGGTGGCCGAGCTGATCCGCTCGGCGGGCGGCGAGTCGGTCAAGGTCGTCACCCCGCAGCCGGAGGAACTGAGGGCGCAGCTGACAGCCCCGGGCGTGACCATCAGCACCACCCACGTCCCCGAACCCGACCCCGAATCCCCGGCCCACGAACTCCGCATCCGGGGCGTGGACACGACACGCATCGGGACCGTAGCCGCCACGCACGCGATCCCCCTGTACGAACTCACACCGCAGACCGTGTCGTTGGAGCAGGCCTTCATGGACCTCACCCAGGAGTCGGCAGACCACCGCTCACGCCACCACCACCAGCACCGCATCGGAGCATCGGCATGACCACACCCCACCCCGCCCCTCAGCCGCCACCGCCGTACCGCATCACCCCGCCCCGCGTCCTGCGCTCGGAATGGCACAAGCTCCGTTCCCTGCGCTCCAGCTGGATCACTGTCACCTCAGCCGTCGTCATGGTCCTGGGCGTCGGCCTGATCATGGGCGGGACCTACACCTCCGGCGGCGGGGACTCCGACATCGACACCGTCGTCCTGACGCTGTACGGCAGCATGCTCGGCCAACTGTGCCTGGTCGTCCTGGGCATCCTGATGACCGCGGGCGAGTACGCGACCGGCATGATCCGCTCCTCGCTGACCGCCGTACCCGCCCGGCTCCCCGTCCTGGGGGCCAAGGCCGCGGTGTTCGCCGCCACCGTCTTCACGGTCATGTTCGCGACGGCCCTGGTCACGTTCGTGGCGGCCCAGGCCTTCCTCCACGACACCGACCAGGCGGCCTCGCTCACCGACCCGGGCGTCCTGCGGGCTCTGGTGGGCAACGCCGGGGCCCTCACCCTGATGGGCCTGATCGCTCTCGGCCTCGGCGCCCTGCTGCGCTCGGTGCCCGGTGCGATCGGCGCGTTCATCGGCGGGGTCATGATCCTGCCGGAGATCCTCGGGATGCTCCCGTACCACGCCGTCGAGCGCGCCATCATGTACTTTCCCACCCAGGCCGCCGGTGCCCTGGGCTCCGCCACCCCCATCCCGGGCACCATCTCCCCGGGCCCCGCCCTGCTCGCCCTGTCCCTGTGGGCCGGCACGACCCTGGCCGCGGCAGCGCTGGCGCTCAACCGCCGCGACGTCTGACGCACGAGGAGAACGACCAGGTGACGGACCACTCCCAGCCCGCCGACACGGGCCCGACCGCGCCCGCCAACACCGCCAACACCGCCAACACCGCCAACACCACCAGCACCGCCGACACCAGCTCCGACAGCAGCTCCGACAGCACCGGCACCGCCCCCCTCACCCGGATCATCCGCGACGCCCTGGACCGTCTCCGCGCCTTCGACCGACGCCGGCCACGGGTCTGGGACGCGGCGGTGACGGCGTTCTGGGCCGTGGCGGCGGTGCTCGACTACACCTCCGGCGACTGGCGGACCGTCGCACACCACGACGTGACGGCGGCCGAACCGCTGGTGTTCCTGATGAGCCTCTGCTTCTCACTGCCGCTGCTGTGGCGTCGCACGCACCCCCTGGCCGTACTGGTGCTGATGGCACCGGTCTCGATCGTCAACATCTGGACGGGTGCCGTGGTGCAGGCATCCCTCCTCCAGCTGATCCCGGTCTTCCACATCGTCCTGCGCTCCTCCTTCCGTACGGTCGGGGCGGCGGCTCTGCTGTTCGTCGCCCCGGTCCTGGCGGGCGGCATCCGCATCCCCTCCGCCTGGGGCCAGGAAGTGGTCTCGTACGTCTGGGGCCTGGTCTTCGTCGTGCTTCTGGGGATCGCGGTACGCACGCGCCGCGAGTACACCGAGGCCCTCGTTGAGCGCGCCCACCGGCTGGAACACGAACGCGACCAGCAGGCCCGGCTCGCCGCGGCCGCCGAACGCACCCGCATCGCACGGGAGATGCACGACATCATCGGCCACAACCTGTCCGTCATCACGGGCCTCGCGGACGGCGGCGCGTACGCGGCCCGGAAGAACCCGGAACGCGCGGGCCAGGCGCTGGACGCCATCGGCACCACCAGCAGGCAGGCGCTCTCCGAACTCCGCCGGCTCCTGGGCGTCCTGCGCGACGACCACCCCGACGCCGACCGCACGCCCCAGCCGACGCTCGACGAACTGACCCCCCTCATCGAACGCGTACGCCGGGCGGGCCTGCCCGTCCACCTGGAACTGAACGGCGAACCCCTGCGACCGACCCTCACCCCGGGCCGCCAACTCACCGTCTACCGGGTGGTCCAGGAGGCCCTGACCAGCACCCTCAAACACGCCACCGGGCCCACATCCGCGACGGTCACGCTCACCTACTCGCGCACACACCTGGACGCACGCATCACCGATACGGGCACCGGAGCCGAAGCCGGACTCATCGCGGACGACCAGCCGATGCAGCGCTTCGGCTTCCGCATGCTGCTGGAGAGCCAGGACGACATGACGGTCGTCGGCGAGGCGGGCAACGGCACCGAGGCCGTCCAGCTGGTCGCCCGCCACCACCCGGACGTCGTGCTGATGGACATCCGCATGCCGGGCCTGGACGGTATCGAGGCGACCCGGCGCATCATCACGTCGGGCACCAGGACCCGCATCCTGATCGTCACGACGTTCGACCTCGACGCGTACGCCTACGACGGCCTGCGCGCCGGAGCCAGCGGCTTCCTGGTCAAGGACGCCCTGCCCGAGGAACTCCTCGCCGGCATCCGCGCGGTGGCCGCCGGCGACGCGGTGGTCGCCCCGACCCTGACACGCCGCCTCCTCGACGCCTACGTCCACCACCTCCCGGCCGTACCCGGCGCCGCACCGGCCGCGTCGGACCCGCGCATCACCGCACTCACGGAACGGGAACGGGAGATCCTCACCGTGATCGGTCAGGGCTGGTCCAACACCGAGATCGCTGCCCGCCTCCACCTCGCCGAATCCACGGTGAAGACGCACGTGACCCGCATCCTCGCCAAAACAGGCGCGAGGGACCGCGTCCAGGCGGTCATCCTGGCGTACGACACCCGCCTGGTAACCCCGATGTAGCGGTGCGTAAGGACCCGGGAACGCAGAAAAGCCCCGTGCCACAAGGCACGGGGCTTTCCCGGAAAAATTGTTCGGCGGCGTCCTACTCTCCCACAGGGTCCCCCCTGCAGTACCATCGGCGCTGAAAGGCTTAGCTTCCGGGT